>NZ_JARJLM010000717.1 GCF_029335485.1 Cupriavidus basilensis | reverse complement strand
TGGTCCTTGAGCATGCGCAGGGTGTCCGGGTCGTCGGTGAAGCGCTTAAAGCGACGCAACTGGCAGAACGGCTTCTCGATCTCGATGGCTTCCTGGATCACCACATTGGCGTTGGCCACCGTCACGGACTTGATGCCGAACTCGGGCTTTTCGTAGCCCTTGCCCAGGCGATAGAGAAGATCGTATCCCGCCGCCAAGCGCTGTGCCAAAGGCAACTGTCCGAAGACAGCACCTTGAGCATAGAGCTTGGAGACGACTCGAGCGAGGTCGGTCACCGGCTCCGCCAGCGAGCGCTGCGCTTCGTAGAGTTGATAGAGCATGGAAATTCCTTATTGGATATCCCGCAACTACTAAAGTGATGCCCCTATCCCGCTTATGGGCTGACCCCGTTGCAGTCGGGCGTGACGGGCACATCAGCCAATCGCTGCGCGGCTCCTATTAATCGGCTCGCGGATGAGACGTATGGAGTGGACTTGGTCACAGTCAGTCGATCGGGATATGCGGGCAAAACGGTCAGACCCGCTCGACGATGACGGCAATGCCCTGCCCAACACCGATGCACATCGTGCACAGTGCATAGCGTCCCTTCGTTCGATGCAGCTGATTGATCGCTGTCGTGATCAAGCGTGCGCCGCTGGCCCCCAACGGATGACCAAGCGCGATGGCTCCCCCATTGGGATTCACGCGCGAATCATCGTCGGCTATGCCCAGATCACGCAGCACCGCAAGCCCTTGCGCGGCAAACGCCTCGTTCAGTTCGATCACATCCATCTGCGCCAGGCTCAGGCCCGCGAGGGCGAGAACCTTGCGCGTCGCTGGCGCCGGTCCGAACCCCATTATCCTCGGCGCCACTCCGGCTGTCGCCATTGCGACGAAGCGCGCCCGTGGCGTCAAGCCTTGGGCACCGACGGCCTGCTCGCTCGCCAGCAACAACGCACAGGCGCCATCGTTGACCCCGGACGCATTGCCAGCCGTCACAGTGCCGTCGGGACGGACGACGCCCTTGAGCCGTGCCAGCATTTCCAGGCTGGTCTCACGCGGATGCTCGTCCACCGCGACAACGACCGGGTCGCCCTTCTTCTGCGCGATGGTCACCGGTGTAATTTCCGCATCGAAGTAGCCATTGCGTTGCGCAGCGATCGCCTTCTGTTGCGACGCCAGCGCCATGCGATCTTGTGAATCCCGATCGATTTTGAATTCAGTCGCCACGTTTTCGGCGGTCTCCGGCATCGAATCCGCGCCGTACTCGTCTTTCATCAGCTTGTTGACGAAACGCCAGCCGATGGTCGTGTCTTGCACCGAACTCAAGCGGCTGAAGGCGCTCTCCGCCTTGGGCAGCACGAAGGGCGCGCGACTCATACTCTCGACACCGCCGGCGATCATCAGTTGGGCTTCGCCGCTCTTGATCGCCCGCGCTGCCGTCCCGACTGCGTCCATGCCCGATCCGCACAGGCGATTGATCGTCGATCCCGGCACCTCAATGGGCAATCCCGCCAGCAAGCTGGACATTCGCGCGACGTTGCGGTTGTCCTCCCCGGCCTGGTTCGCGCATCCGTAGATCACGTCCGACACGGCCTGCCAGTCGACCTGCGCGTTGCGCGCCATCAAGGCCTTCAGGGGCACCGCACCCAGATCGTCGGCGCGTACCGACGACAGCGCACCGGCGTAACGGCCAAACGGTGTGCGAATGGCATCGCAGATATAGGCGTCTTGTGTCATGTGCATTCCTCCTCCGGACCTCAGTTGCGCAGCGGAACGCCGGTGACCTGCTGCAATTCATCGAACGACAGGCCTTCGGCCATCTCGACCACCGTCACGCCCTGTGATGTGATGTCGAGCACCGCGAGGTCGGTGTAGATGCGGCTGACGCAACCGATGCCGGTCAACGGATAGGTGCACTCTGGGACGATCTTGCTGTCGCCCTTCTTCGTGGTGTGCTCCATCATCACGTATGTTCGCTTGGCGCCAATCGCCAAGTCCATCGCGCCGCCGACGGCCGGAATCGCATCGGGAGCGCCGGTGTGCCAGTTGGCGAGATCGCCACGCGCCGAGACCTGGAAGGCGCCCAGCACGCACACGTCGAGGTGGCCGCCGCGCATCATCGCGAAGCTGTCGGCGTGGTGGAAGAAGCTGCCGCCGGGCAGTAGCGTCACAGGCTGCTTGCCGGCGTTGATCAGGTCGTAGTCTTCATCGCCTGCCGCAGGCGCGGAGCCCATGCCGATAACACCGTTCTCGCTGTGCAGCACCACTTCGCGTCCGTCGGGAAGGTGGTTGGCCACTGCGGTCGGCAAGCCAATTCCGAGGTTGACGACGGCGCCGTCCGGGATGTCCTGCGCCACACGCCGCGCCATCTGTTCGCGGGTCCATTTGCTCGCCATATCGTGTCTCCTGTAAGTTGCGTTTACTCGGGCTTGATGCCAGCCTTGTTGATGACCTGGCCCCACTTCGCCGATTCAGCCTGCATCAGCGCAGCGAAGTCGGCAGCGCTGCCTGACAGCCGTTCGGCACCTTCAGCCTTGAGAGCATCGCGTAGAGCCGCGGTTTCCGATGCCTTTGCCACGGCGGCCGTCAATACCTTGAGCACGGAGTCGGGCGTGCCCTTAGGCGCCATCAGGCCATAGGCCAGCGAGCTTTCGTAGCCCTTGATCCCGCCTTCGGCCACGGTGGGCACGTTGGGCAGGCGCACGCTGCGATTGACACTCGTGATAGCGATCGCACGCAACTTGCCGCCATCGATATGCGGAAGCGCCGACGGAATCACACTGAACATCAGGTCCACTTGACCGCCAAGCAAGTCGGTCAACGCTGGCGCAGTGCCCTTGTAAGGCACGTGCAGCAAGCGAACGTTGGCAAGCTCTTCCAGCAATTCGCCAGCGAGGTGGCCGCCGGTACCATTGCCACTGGAGGCAAAGGTCAGCTTCCCGGGACTCGCCTTGGCGCCTGCCAGCAGGTCGGAGAATGACCGAATCGGGCTCGCGGCCGGCACCACCAGCACCAGCGCCGCGCTGGCCACCGGTGCAACCGGAACGAAACTGCTGCGTGCGTCATAAGGAAGCTTGGGGTAAAGCACCGGATTGATCGCGAGCGTACCGGTATGGCCGAGCAGCAGCGTGTAGCCGTCAGCAGCCGACTTCGCGGCGGCGTCGGTCCCCACGGTGCCACCCGCGCCGGCCCGGTTGTCGACGATCACCTGCACACCCAGCTGCAAGCCGAGCTGCGTCGCCAACTGGCGGGCAAACACATCGTTGCCACCGCCCGGCGCGAACGGCACGATGATCTTGATGGGCTTGATCGGATAGGTTTTTGCGTGGGCTGCAAGCGGCAGCGCGAACACTGCGGCGAGACCGGCCACGGTGCACAACCAGTAACGGCGGGAAAGCTTGACACTGTTCATAGGCCGCACCTCATGCCAATTGCCTGAAGCCGCCGCCGGCGGTGGCCACTCGCTCGACCTTCACCACGCGCTGCACGAAGATGCCCGGCGTGACCACCGCTTCGGGATCGAGGCTACCCAGTTCAACCACCTCGTGTACGCTGGCCACTGTGACCTTGGCGGCCATAGCCATCACTGGGCCGAAGTTGCGCGCCGTCATCCTGTAGGTCAGATTGCCCCAGCGATCGCCGCGCTCAGCCTTGATCAGCGCGTAGTCCGCGTGAATGGGGGCCTCAAGGACATACATCTGTCCATCGATCTCGCGCGTCTCCTTGCCCTTGGCCAGCTCGGTGCCGTAGCCTGTGGGCGTGAAGAAGCCACCGATCCCGGCTCCAGCAGCCCGGATGCGCTCAGCCAGATTGCCTTGCGGCACGAGCTCGAGTTCGATCCGACCGGCACGGTACAGCGCATCGAAGTGATGACTATCGGCCTGGCGCGGGAACGAGCAGATGATTTTCCGAACTCGCCCGGCCGCCAGCAGCGCGGCCAGGCCCGACTCGCCATTCCCCGCGTTGTTGTTGACGATCGTCAAATCCCTAGCGCCTTGCGCAATCAGAGCGTCGATCAATTCGTTCGGCAATCCGGCAGTGCCGAAGCCGCCGATCATCACGGTCGCGCCGTCGGGCACATCGCAAAGCGCGGCTTCGGCGCATGGCAGAATCTTGTTGATCATGTCGGGCTACCCCCTTTCTTTCGGTCAGCATGCTCCGGGCTGCGCGACACGCTCGTCTTGTCGGATGGCACATAAGCCAGCGGATGCGACGTGGTATCGCGCATCGGGAATTCGCTGTCAGGTTCGGCGACTCGCGTCATGAGGGTCTCCTTCGTATATTTTTCTTTGGGCGCGGTGATGTCGAGCTGCTACGCGTCTTGGCGACGCGAACCACTTTTCGGTGCAGCGGACACCAGCGGCGCCTGGAGACCTTCCGACATGCCGATCAACACGCCGCTGACCACCGCGGCGTAGCTGTCCAGCAGGACTTGCGTCGCGCGCACGCTGGTCGCCCGCCCCTCGCGTAGCGCGGCTTTTGTCTGCGCCATCAGGAGCTCAACCGCATGGGTGGCCTGCGCACCCGTTTCACTGCCCTTGAGCTTCATCGCCCCAAGCGCATGCTCCCAAGCACCCTTGACCGGGCTATCCGCACTTTCAATGGTCTTGCCCACACTGGCGAACAGCGTATCTTCGAATTTCTCGATGGTGTTCATCGCAACCTTGAGCTGCTTGTCCCGCAAGCCAGCGCCATGGTCGATAAACTGCTGCAGCGCCTTGCGGTTCGCCTCCACGGCGTGCAGCAACGCCGTGTCCATGCCCGTCAATGCCTTGGCCAGCATGGCCTCCACGTCGACCGACTGCGCGCCGTTCTTGGCAGCGCCGATGGACGCAGCCTCGGTCACACTCTGGAGTACGCTTCGAATGTTCTTCAACGACAGCTCGCGGCCGTGCAGCGCTTTCAGCATGGCCTCGCTCACCGCCTTGCGCAAGGCCTCGCCCTGTTTGACGGTCGCTTGCGAGAACATCTCGATCAGTGCATCCTGATCGATTCCGGATTTGATCATTCGAGTCTCCTGGTGAATTCGGTACGAACGGTAGCCACGCGTCCTATTGCATGTGCTGGCCGCCGTTGATCGCGATGTTGGCACCCGTCACGAACGCCGCTTCCTCGGAGGCGAGGTAGATGATCAGGCCCGCCACCTCCTCGGGCTTACCCAGCCGGCCAATCGGGATCTGCGGCAGGATCTTGGTGTTCAGGATCTCCTCGGGGATGGCCGTCACCATCTTCGTCCCGATATAGCCCGGCGAGATCGTGTTGACCGTCACGCCCTTTCTCGCCACTTCGAGCGCCAGCGCCTTGGTGAAACCGTGTACGCCGGCCTTGGCTGCCGAGTAGTTGGTCTGGCCGAAGGCCCCCTTGGAGCCGTTGACCGACGATACGTTGATCACGCGGCCCCATCCACGCTCGACCATCCCATCCACGACCTGCTTGCTCATATTGAACAGGCTATCGAGGTTGGTGCGCAGGACGGCATCCCAGTTGATCGGGTCCATCTTCTTGAAGGTCATATCGCGCGTGATGCCGGCGTTATTGACCAGCACGTCGACTGCGCCCACCTCTTGCTGCACCTCGGCAACAGCCTGGGCGCAGGAGCTGAAGCTGGCCACGTCGCAAGGAACGGCCACCATGTCATAGCCGCGTGCCTTCATACCCGCTACCCATTCGCCGTGCTTGGCGTTACCGGGGGAGTAGGTCACCACCACGCGGTAACCGGCATCAGCCATCTTGGTGGAGATCGTCTCGCCCAAGCCGCCCATGCCGCCGGTCACCAACACCACGCGCTGTTGTTTCGATTCTTGTGTCATGTGAGGTCTCCCTGTGTGTGTTGCGAAAAAAGTGAATCAGCGCTCGATCGCCAGCGCAACGCCCATGCCACCGCCAATGCACAGTGAGGCCAGGCCTCGCTTGGCGTCGCGGCGGATCATTTCGTGGATCAAGGTGACGAGGATGCGGGCGCCAGAGGCGCCGATCGGGTGACCGATGGCGATTGCCCCGCCATTGACGTTGATCTTCGACGTGTCCCAGCCCATTTCCTTGTTGACAGCACAGGCCTGTGCCGCGAAGGCCTCGTTGATCTCCATCAGATCGAGATCCTGCGCGCGCCACCCGGCCTTCTTAAGGCACAACTGCGAGGCCGGCACCGGGCCCATGCCCATGGTGGCGGGATCCAGCCCCGCCGACGCGTAGGATTTGATGCGTGCCAGCACCGGCAGGCCGAGTTCGCGTGCCTTGGCGGCCGACATCATGATCACCGCCGCCGCGCCATCGTTCAGGCCCGACGCATTGGCCGCGGTGACAGTACCGTCTTTGGCAAACGCGGGCCGCAATCCGGCGATGGACTCCAGCGTGGTGCCATGCTTCGGGAATTCGTCGGTGTCGAAGACAGTGGTACCCTTCTTCGTCACAATCTCAAAAGGAAGGATCTCGTCTTTGAAGCGCCCGGCCTTCTGCGCTGCCTCGGCCTTCTGTTGCGACGCGACGGCAAACTCGTCCTGTTGCGCGCGCGAAATGTCGAACTTCCTGGCCACGTTCTCGGCCGTCGTACCCATGTGGTACTGGTTGTAGACGTCCCACAGGCCGTCGACGATCATGGTGTCGATCAGCTTGGCATCGCCCATACGGAAGCCGTCGCGCGACCCTGGAAGCACGTGGGCCGACGCGCTCATGTTCTCCTGCCCGCCAGCGATGACGATCTTGGCATCGCCACACTTGATGGCCTGCGCCGCGAGGTGCATGGCCTTGAGGCCGCTGCCGCAAACCTTGCCGATCGTCAATGCGGGGACGTCGTGGGGCAAACCGCCTCGCAGCGTCGCCTGCCGCGCCGGGTTCTGCCCGCACCCTGCAGTCAGCACCTGACCCAGGATGACTTCGTCGACGAGGTCAGACGCGATGCCCGTTCGCGCCAGAAGGCCCTTGATCACATGCGCGCCCAAATCGGCAGCCGGCACCTTGGCAAGACTTCCGCCGAACTTGCCCACGGCCGTGCGGCCAGCGGCCACGATCACTACCTCTTCCATGTCGTCTCTCCTTCGGTGTTAAATGGTTTCAATGCAGCATCACGTGCGGCGCAGTGCGCCGCGTGATACTACGAGCCCGCATCTCCAGCGCGACCATGGCGTATGGGAGAAGGTCTCGTCGATCGGTGTGACAGTCACGCGCTCCCACCTTCCGAGCTGCCGAGTGCAGTAGCTAGTTCCAGCCCGCCGCGCCTGCCACCACGATCACCTGCAGGCAGGCGCTACGAACCGCAGCAGCGTTGGCAGAAGAGTTCATCGCGATATGACTCCAACTCAGCGCGCGGCGTCGACGACCGCGAGTGCGGTCATGTTGACAATGCGGCGCACGGTGGACGACGGCGTCAGGATATGGACCGAGTGCGCCGCGCCCAGCAAGATGCCGCCGACCGTGATGCCACCCCCAGCTGCAATACGAAGCAGGTTGTACGAGATATTGGCTGCCTCGATATTGGGCATCACGAGCACATTCGCCTCCTCGATCAGCCCAGAGTCGGGAAATTCGCGGCACAAGATTTCTCTCGATAGGGCGGCGTCCCCGCGCATCTCGCCATCGATTGCGAGATCCGGTGCAAGCGACCTCACAATGCTGAGCGCCTCGCGCATCTTTACCGCACCATGGGAATCCGAACTACCGAAATTCGAATGCGACAACAGCGCCACGCTTGGTGTGATGCCGAAGCGACGAACCTCCTGGGCGGCAAGCAATGCGATTTCGGCAATCTGCTTGGCCGAAGGATCAACGTTGACATGTGTGTCGCAGATGAAGAGCTGGCGGCCTGGCAACATCAGCATCTGCATCGCCGCGAGAGTCTCAGCGCCTTCCCGCAAGCCAATCACGTCGCGCACATAGGTGAGGTGGTCGGTGTAACGACCGAATGTCCCGCAGAGCATGGCTTCCGCAACGCCTTGGCGCACCAGCATCGCTGCCAACAAGGTGCATCGGCTACGCATCTCTGCACGCGCGAGGGCTTTCGTAATGCCATCGCGACGGTTCAGCCGATAGTACTCATCCGCGGCCGGCGAGTAGATACCCGGATCAGCCATGTTGACCAACGCGCAGTCTTCACCCGGCTTCAGACGCAGGCCGTACTGCTCGATCCGCTGCATGATGACCTCGGGCCTACCGACCAGCATTGGGCGTGCAATTCCTTCATCGACCACGATCTGCGCTGCGCGCAGTACGCGTTCGTCTTCCCCTTCCGCATAGATCACGGTGCGTTGCAGCTGCTTTGCGGCAGCCAGCACCGGTTGCATCGCGCTGCCAGACTGGTAGACGAACTGACTGAGACGCTCTCGATATGCATTGAAATCGGCAATCGGCCGTGTCGCCACCCCGCTGTACATCGCCGCTCTTGCGACTGCGGGGGCGACCACTTCGATCAGCCGGGGGTCGAATGGCTTGGGAATCAGATAGTGCGGTCCGAATCGCAGCGATTGCGCACCGTATGCCTGCGCCACCACCTCTGGAATCTCAGCGTGCGCTAGTTCGGCAATTGCTTGCACAGCCGCCAGTTTCATGGCTTCGTTGATCGTGGTCGCGCCCACGTCCAGTGCCCCACGGAAGATGAACGGAAAACAGAGGACATTGTTCACCTGGTTTGGATAGTCCGATCGTCCCGTGCCAATGATTGCATCCGGCCTCACCTCCAACGCATCCTCCGGCCGAATCTCGGGATCAGGGTTCGCCATCGCTAGAATGATCGGATTGGGGGCCATGCCCTTCACCATCTCAGCCTTCAGGACGCCTCCGGCCGAAAGCCCAAGAAAAACATCAGCTCCGGGCATGACGTCCGCTAGGGTACGGGCATTTGTCTCGCGCGCGTAGCGCTCTTTGCTTGGATCCATGCCGACGGTGCGTCCGACGTAGACCACCCCCTTCCCATCGGTGATGAAGATGTTCTCTCGTTGCAATCCCAGGCTGACGATGAGATCCAGACAAGCCAGCGCCGCCGCCCCGGCGCCGGATGCCACCAGTTTGACCTTTGCGATGTCCTTGCCGACATGCCGCAGCGCATTCAATATGGCAGCCGCAGCCACGATCGCGGTACCGTGCTGGTCATCATGGAAGACGGGGATCTTCATGCGCTCGCGCAGCTTCTTTTCGATGTAGAAGCACTCCGGCGCCTTGATATCTTCGAGGTTGATGCCCCCGAAGGTCGGCTCCATACGCACGATGGTGTCGATCAGCGCGTCGGGGTCGGTCTCCGCGAGTTCAATGTCGAAGACGTCGACACCCGCAAATTTCTTGAAAAGGCAAGCTTTGCCTTCCATTACTGGCTTGCTCGCGAGCGGCCCGATGTTCCCTAGACCGAGTACCGCCGTGCCGTTTGTGATCACCGCCACAAGATTGCTGCGTGCCGTGAGATTTCCGACCTCCTGCGGGTCGGCCACGATTGCCGTGCAAGCCTCCGCGACTCCCGGCGAATATGCGAGCGCGAGGTCGCGCTGGGTGGCCATAGCCTTGGTGGGCGTGACCGAAATCTTGCCCGCTGTCGGGTTCCGGTGGTATTCGAGCGCTTCGTTGCGCAGGGAATCGGACATGCTATTGTCTCTCTTCTTCGGGTTGAAGTCAGTTCAATGCCTTACCAGGCACCGCGCCAACGCAGCGCGTGCTAAGCTGGCCTTGCAATCCAGCACTGGAGCGTCCGGAGGAGCGTGTCAGGCTGATCCGCATCTATCCAATGGCCAGCACCAGCAACGCACTCCAGTCGCGCACTGGCGAACAAGCGCGCGTTCGCATGCGATTCAGATCGCACGTAGGCAGAGTCAGCCATGGATGAACAGTGCAGGTCGGACGTACCGATGACGCACCCGTTGCGCGGGGCAAACGCTCAGATCGTGCATGCAGATGGCTAGCGCAGGAAGGTCGGCTTGCCCATCGTAACGCTGCAGGCCCTGCATCAAGACACCAATCGACACGCCACCACTCGCGCTGGTCGCGAGCGCCTGTGAGAGCTGGTACCTGCCAACGTCAATCGGCTCGCGGTCCATGTCCATGGCAACGCGGACATCGTTGATCGGGTCGACTGCATCGAGTTCAAGGCCGCGTTCACCCGGATTACTCCCGGACATACGATCACCGATGACAACAATGATGGGTTCGCCAAGGTGATCACTAACGCTTGCACCGCTCATCATCTCTCCACCGTCTCTTCCTTCGTCTTCTGGTGACAAGGTAACAAGCAAGAATGCGCGATCACTTGCCAATTTGTGCAACCCGTTTGCCGCTCTATGCAAACCTAGGGATAGTCCTCATCAATCAGGCATTTTGATAGATGGGCTATTCACCGCTGCGATGATGGACTGAACAATCGGCTACCAAGTCTCGGCTCCAGCCGAGCATGTCAGATAGGGATCCACCTCTTGTATTCGACGGGCGTACTGGCTGTAGCGCGCCAATTGAGATATACGCTCACCCCTCTCGGCGCGCGGAGCAACGCGCCGCTCTGCATGTACATTCGGCGACTGCAGTGGCAATCGCCTGGATGCCTTCAGACATGCCGATCAAGCACCCCATGCAGCGCCAACTTGTAGCCGGTCACTCCGAAGCCAACAATCACGCCCGCGGCGAGCTCCGAGCGTTGTCAAGCCATGCTTAGGCATGCACTTGCTAATTTTTGCAGATCGCTTGGCGGCCCATGCAGTATTGGCGCGAGGTCCAGTCAAGTGCATTTCTCACGCCATGCGCGCAGGCTGAGTTCGCGCCACGCGCTTGGAGCCACGCCATGGCGTGCGTGGAACGCGCGACTGAAGTGGGCAGGATCTGGGAAACCACACTGGAGTGCGATGTGCGCCATTTGGGCGTGGCACCACGTGGGATCGGTCAGCAACGAGCATGCGCGGTCAAGTCTCGCATTTCGAATGAAAACGTGTGGCGAGACATCGCCAAGTTCGAAAAGGTTGTACAGACTGCGTCGAGACATCGCAAAAACTGTTGCCACCCTCTCGACAGTGAGCGTGTGGTCCGCAAGGTGCTCCAGCATATAAGCTTTAACTTGCGTGAGCAGCATCGAGCGTTCGGATTGCGCCAGCATCCCTCGCGAGCACATCTCGAAACTGACTGCACGATGGACAAGCGCGATCACGGATTCGTGTAGCGTGCGTTCGCTCTCGCCATCGAGATGGGCAACGTCCCGCAACATGGCCGAAAGAACCGTTTTGGCGATGTGCGCAGGGCCGCAAGCAGGCAGCGCCTGTGCAGACAAGGTACCTAAGGCGGACAGCCACCCGGAACACTGCGCATGGGGCAAGAGCATCAGCAAGAATCGCGCGCCCTTGTCAAAGTCGAGCGAGTACTCGCGCCCGGGATCACAGATGGCCCAGGTTCCTGCGTCGAGCGTCGCATTGTTGCGGCCCTGGTGTATGCGGCTGCGGCCCGTCAGTTGCCACATTACTTTCACGAGCGTTCTGTCAGCACCATCAATGTCGATAGCACGACGCTCGAGGCGAGCCGCATCGACGCGCATTTCTGCAACTGTGTTCCCATACAGGTGGGCAACGATGGCTTGGCATCGAAACCACTTGGCATCCACAACGCTGCAGTGATACGACAGGATGTGGCGCTCTAGTCCCGCCTGCCAATCATCGCACCCCTCAAACCGCAGTTCAAATGGCGGAATCTGCATGGTCGAATGCTCTGAACTCTTGTGCTTCCTTACTTATCGCCAATTCAGGATAGCGAACCGAGGGCGGATGAGGGCCGCCTTCGCGCACGGCGATGAGGCGAATGCACCCCACGTCGACCGTCTTCCATAGGCGCTCGAACTTGCGACCTGCCGCTGCGGCTCCGAGAAGGTGCCTGTGGGCTGTATTTAGGAACGATTGGATGACCATGGACCTTTCGCCGCCCAGATCTCCATCGATGCTGTGGCCGGGTGCCGCTTCACTACCGACATCCTTGATCAATTCCGTGGATTGCCTCGCTTGAAGGAAGCTACCGGGCATTGGAGCTTCGCCTGCCTGCACACCTGTCTCACGTCGTCCGGGAGGCCCTACTCGCTTCAGAACCATGTTTCGTCCCCATATTCTTTTTGATGTGTTCGATATTCGAACGCATGTGCGATCACAGAACAAAGTATAAGACTTGATGTATCACCAAACAATGGCGATAATCGAATTTCCGTGCGGTCATCGAACAATCCGCCAGCCAACTCATCCATTTCATGGAAGTCAACATGACCGAATCGGCCCAGAGCAACGAGGGCAGAGAGCAGATTCAAATTGCCAAGCACTCATCCGGGTTCGCCGAAGACCATGCGGGCGACCCAAACTTCATGGCCTCGTTGGCCCGCGGACTGCAAGTAATCCGCGCATTCTCAGAACACCGGCGCAATCTCACCATTTCCCAGGTCAGCCAGACGACGGGCCTGTCACGGGCGGCCGTACGGCGCTGCCTATACACGTTGAAGGTGCTGGGTTATGTTGGCGAGGACAGCAAGCGGTTCTCCCTCCGGCCTCAGGTTTTAACGCTGGGGCATGCATACCTCTCTTCCACTCCGCTGGCAGTTGTCGCTCAGCCCTATCTCGACAAGGTAAGTGAGGTATTGCACGAATCGTGTTCCGCAGCGAGCCTCGACGGCGACGAAATTGTGTATCTCTGCCGCTCGGCAGAAACGCGGATCATGTCGATCAGCCTGTTGGTCGGAACGCGGCTTCCCGCCTACTGCACTTCGATGGGCCAGGTACTGCTCTCGCAATTACCCCGTGATGCGCTCGAGGAGTACTTTGCGCGTGTGCGACTTGTTGCCCGGACAGAACGAACCATCACCTCGGTACCGGAACTGCGCACGCAAATCGACAAAGTGCGCAACGCGGGCTACGCCCTGTTGGATCAGGAGTTGGAGGCCGGCCTTCGTTCGATTGCCGTGCCCGTCCGCGATGGCCGGGGCTGTGTCGTGGCTGCGATCAATGTCAGCACGCATGCGTCACGTGCGTCGCTCGACGACATGCAAACACAATTTCTACCGCCGCTGAAAGCCTGCGCAGACGCGCTCGGCAGCGTCCTTCTAGGCTAGAGGTCCCTCCATGTCAGGATATCTGTCGCTTTGGTCTATTTTGATGATGCGAAAAAGGACGGTGTGCGAATGGGAAATGATGCGATACGCGGCGGCGCGTCACAAGTGAACGGCCCAGCGAATGATGTCGTCGCTGATCCGATCGATAGTGGGGTTGGCCAAGGCTAGTGGGATCGCAGTGGTCCCCATGCGGACATAACGCAATATGGCGGACGGATCCAGCCCGCGATGCCAGAGCCCAACGAAGACGGCCCCTCGCAAGCGAGGGGTCAAAAAAAGCGCGAGTTACAGGTAGCTACACCCTCACTTGCAGCAACGCCTTAACTCGGCGTCAATACTATCAAGACCTCGGAATGGAAACCCTGCAAGAAACAGAATTCAACGCCCTCTGTATATAAAATGCGTAATTTTGACATCGCTACCGTTCCCGCATGCAATGCTTTAGTCCGGCTTCGCACAATTTCATAGGCGACCAACGCGAGAAGAGCCCACCTGCCTGCCGGCTCACTTAGGTGAGCGTCATCGAGTCCTTGGCGAAAGAAGCCATTCACAATACCCTAACTCAGGTTCCCTCCTCATTCGACAACTCAGATAGCGCATCCAGTGTAAATTTGATCTGTGCCGTCCTGACAATATCGCTCATCTCCAGATGTGGCAGGCTTGCCGCGTAGGCCCGCAATGCCTCTAGACACTGGCGGCAGCTAACGATATCGATCGATTTCAGTAGTCCGCGATGTTCCAGCGCCTCAGCAAGTCGATGCAACGACTCGGTTCCAGGGCAAGCGGGATCACGTAGACGGGCAATATCAAACATTTCTGCTGTGCCCTGAATAACCCCCACCATGCTGTAGGCCTTGCCATTCCCGGACGCCGTGTAGACAGGCACCCCGTTCTCTGACAACTCAGGTGCCCCGTCACGCTCAATGCGATCCAGCAACGATTCCAGCGGCGCAAAGGCAGCAGACAGCCGCCATGGACGCGTACGCATTGGGGCGCCAGCAATCGTGCGACCGGCGCGATATGGTTTTCTAGGTTTTTTCGACCGACTCATAGCGAGTATTACTCCATTAAATGGGCACCGCCGCAACGAGGCAATAACATCGATAGTCACAGGCCACTATACATACGAATGGTGCTGCATAAATCCGGATGCACCACGGATTGACGCTGTCGCGCAACAGCCAAGGTGGCACCTCCATTACGGATAATCCGTGCAACGCGAGTCTACGCCGATCTTCGGCAACTCGGCTATTGAACGACCGCTCAGCCCACGTCGCAGTAGTTCGCCGGGTACGCCAGCCTCTTGAGACTTGCATAGATCATGACATCTGATTCAAGTCTGCCGAGTTATATGATCAAGGCGTTGATCGGGAGCCGACTGCATGTCTGGGAAGACGGACGAAGCGACCCGAAAGCTGGTTAGCGCTGGACGGACGCTGTTAGCGTACAAGCCGCTCACGTATGCTGTGGTGGGCGTGGCGCGGCAGACAATGTACACGTGGAAGGCGCGATTGGACGAAGGCGACATCGACGCGCTGCGCAACGTAAAAGACAGCGTGTCCCGATGCCTTGTTGTCTGCAAAGCTCAGATCATCGATTTCCGATGCACCGCCGTTCCTGTTGGCGAGACGGTAGGCCTCGTCGATGGTTTCACTCTTCGCAATATGCACGAAGAGCCCCCAGAAGCGATCGGCTCAGACTTCGCCTTGCGATATATCCGCCTTCTCAGTTCCTGCTGATTGCCGGATGCCTTTGTCATTTCATCCCTGCCTCACCTTGTTGGACGGAGTACTCACCGGTCCGAACCCTTCCCTCCGGGCGCGCTTTGCTGACGCCCATCGACAGTACTACAACCCAATCCGTCACCTTGGCACCTATGCACGCATTCCCCACTCACGGTTATAGCGCACGTCTCCTCGACGGGGTTTCGCCGCCTGGTGCCGAGGACCTCTCCAATTTCCACGTCATCCTCCACACCACGTCGCCGCTGATACGCCGCCGGGGAGAACTGCCGCATCGGACTCGTTTCGGACAACGCTTGCTGCTTTCGCGCGTTATAGACCATCTCAATCACCGGGTTTCCGTGTGACGAAGCAACATCTGCGTTCACTGCACGTTGTTTCTGCCGTGGGAGGTCGTGTATCAACAGACGCAGCGTTAGTTGCAGGCGGGCTGCTTCGAGGCGATGGTCGGCGATCTGCGTTCGATACTGCACGGCAAGGCCAGCCCAATGCGGTGATTCTCGATGGACGCACCCTGCAATCGACCTGCGAAAGCGGAGTGCGAGCAGGGTATGACGGCTACAAGCGCAAGCGCGAAAGCAAAGTCCATATGGCGGTCGACATGCTGGGCCATCTGCTTGCGGTACATGTGACGCCGGATAATGAACAGGAGCGAGCCTAGGCCAAGGAACTGGCCTAGCAAGTACATCAGGGGACGGGCCGTACTGTGAGACTGGCGTTTGCAGACCAGGGCTACACGGGCGAGGGGCCAGCGAAAGCAGCGCAGGATGAAGGCATGGAGTTGGAAGTCATCAAGCTATTGGAAGCCAAAAATGGATTCGTTCCTCTGCCAAGGCGTTGGGTTGTGGAGAACAGTTTTGGCTGGACCAGTCGGATTCGAAGACTCGCACGCGACTATGAACCTTTGCCAGAAACCCGGGCTGGCCTGCATCTCATCGTCTTCGCCATGCTCATGTTCGTACATGCAAGTCCCATATTGCGAAGTGCCTAAGGCGCTCTAGCAGCGAGTGCACGCCAGGCGGCGACGAACTGTCGCGCTCGCGCTCCGACTTCGTACGCCGGCATCTGCGGCGCGTACAGCGCCGAGCCGAGGCCGAAGTCGCTGAGGCCGCTTCGGATGTAGGGAGCCATATGGTCCGGCGTGATTCCTCCCACTGACAACAAGCGTGCTGCGGCCGGCAGCACGGCGCGGACCGCCTTGACAATCGAAGGCGCAATCATTTCCGCAGAGAAGTCCAGCGCATCGGTGCCGGCGTCAAGGGCGGCGAAGGCCTCCGTGGGCGTGACAACTCCAGGCACACACAGCATGCCGGCCGCCTTCGATGCCCGGATCACCGCCTGAAATTCAGGCAACTCAGATAGTGGCGTTCGTCGTCGCGCTGCCTCGATTTGAGCCGGAACTGCGATTGCCGCTCGCAATCGAAGACCGGCAATCCGCGCAGGGAGATCTGGCTGGCCTTGCGGCCCATCTTGGTCGTGACGGCGGCCGATGCGCCAACCGCGAAGGCTAGGCTACGTTTGCAGCGATGCCGCAACCCTGTTCCTTGCCGCTGCCGTTCGTCGATGATGGTGGAAGGCGTCATTGACGCAGGCGGAATCACGACAGAGCATCAAATGCGCCTGCTGATTTGCCGACTTCCCGAGCAGGCCCCGCGGACCCACGACTTACGGATCGGCCCGTCAGTTCATGGACGGCTGACTCGGCAAGGCTCAAGTAGAACCGCTCGACCTCGTCGATCGAGTGCATCGGCCGACTGTCGATCCACCACGAAAGCAGGTCGACGAGCGCACCGGCGAGATAGCTCGTGGCCGCGTCCCGCTTCCACCCAGCGGGGGCAACCACGGCAAGGTTCTCGGCAATGAGCTTCGCCACCATTCCCCGGAAGCGTACCTGTACAGCGTGCGCGCTGCGCCGTCCGAAGACGGACCGGCAAAGGCGTCGCTGCTCGTAGATATGAGCTAGCAACCCGCGCACGAAAGCGAGTGGCTGCACGACCTTGGCTTTCGTATCGGTGCTTGCACATGTGCTCTTCAGCACATTGCGCAGGTCATCCAGGCTGCCGATCAACAACTCTTCCTTGCTTGGGAAATGCAGGTAGAACGTTGACCGCCCGATGTCGGCACGCGCACAGATGTCTTGCACGCTGAGTTCATCCCACCCCTTCTCCACTAGCAGCGACAGCAGCGCGTCCCGCAACGCGCGTCGCGTACGTTGCGTACGTCGGTCGACGGTTTTTGGTCTTGTCATACTCTCACTTACTGGACAATACGAGTCCTGATGTCCGGAAATGCGCAGCCGGCAGCCAGCAGTTCTTCTCCCAAACAATCGCGAACGAGATCATGAACACGTGTCCAGTATAGGACATTGATTCACCGAACTTGGAGCCAATCGTGCAATCTCATTCCGCAACAAACAAACCACATAGCCATATGTGGCTCGTCGGCATCGCCGGCCTCGCCGCCGGTCTGGCTCTGATGGTCTATGTGCCATCCCTCAAGGCGGTCTCACAATCACTGTTTTGGTTCGCCGCCTTTCACCTGATCGGCGGCGTTGTTCTGCTGGGCTCGCTCTATGCCGCTGTCGGTCGACGTCTTCGCCAGCGACCGCACATCGTCGACTTCGGTTGGGCGCCGGCGTGGACGCTGGGGCCGCTGCTAGCGGCCATCGTTTTCCTTGCTGCCGCGGTTGCGCTACAGATTGCGATGCCTGGGTGGTGGCCGTGCTCGATTGTTCTGACGTTCCTATCCGCTAACGCTTTTGCAGGCCACTTGGCCGCCACGTCAGCCGCGCGGCCAGATCATGCCCCGCTTCCGCTGGTTGATCTGCTGCCCGGCGGCCGAGGCCTCGTGCTCGACGGTGGCTGCGGCGCCGGCCGGACCAGTATCGCCGTCGCACGAGGGGTGTGCGGAGCAAGTATTGTGGCCCTTGACCGATTCGACTCTGATTACATCGAAGAGGGTGGCCGCGCTCTGCTCATGCGCAACCTGAACCTGGCTCGCATAGAGGACCGTGTCCACGTACAGCAAGGCGATCTCACCGATCTGCCGTTCAGTGACGCAAGCTTCGACGCCACCGTCAGCGCGCACGCGATCGACCACCTCGGCGACGCAAAGACAGCCGCCATGCGCGAGATGTGGCGGGTACTGAAGCCTGGTGGCCGATTCCTGCTGGTCGTGTGGGTACGAGGCTGGAGCATGTTCGCGATCGCCAACGTATTATCGTTCGCGCTGGCGACACGCGGTTCCTGGCGGACGCTGGCACTGCGATCCGGCTTCGATATCCAGTTGGACGGTAGCTTCAATGGGCATTTCTTCTTACTGCTCAGCAAACCGGCAGGCTCCGCACCATTGGAGGATCCCCTTCTCCCAAGCTCCGGCATTTAGGTTACTCCCGACGATTTGCGGAAGATGGCACGGGAGACGTTACATCGGGGGGAAATGTGTGGGTGGAAGTACCCCTGCCGCTTGGACCAGCTCGGCAACCTACGGTCCAAAATCGAATGAACCTCCCGAAAGCAGCTCTAGTTAGTCCGAATCCAGCGCGCGAGTTTTCCGTATGGCCCCATTGTCGTGGATACAAGACGCTTGACATCATCGGACCAGTACAGTCGCCCCAAGACCAAATACGGAGGATCGACGTACGCACGTAAGAACTCGATCAGTGGCTCAGTAGTGTCAGACTTCCGGATTGGGTAATCGCGGCACCTGATCAGCCTATGGTCTGTTTACATTTGCTGAAATGTGTTTGCGTCTTGCCTTTTGCGCGAGCGAGGCAGAATGATCCGAACGTTGTTGAGCAACGCGGTATGAAGCAGAGTCGAACCCATCTCGCTTGGCGAGGAAGGCGACCTCGCTCGTACGGCAGCCGACAGTCGCTGGTTTCTCGAAGCCGTGCTGTGGATCGCCCCTACAGGATCCCCGTGGCGCGACTTGCCGGCGGAGTTTGGCGATAGCATACGGTGTACATGCATTTCTCCCGATGGCGATGCATGTACTGGCGGTGTCACTGGAGCTGGCTACGGCGAAGTGGATGGTTGCACTGCAGGATGGCCAGGGTAACAGTGCGGGATTCCACACGGTGACGCAAGCGGATGCTACGCTGCGCCTGCAAGCAGTGCTGGATCTTGTCGAACGGCACAGGCGGATGTGGTCGTTGCCGATGGATGCGCGGATCGTCGTGAGCTGCGAAGCCGGCAAGGACACGTTCTGGATCTACCGCGCGCTGCGGACTCGCGGCATCGAGTGCTACGTGGTCGATCCCTCGAGCATTCCCGTGGAACGCCAGAGGCGACGCGCGAAGACGGAAGGGCTTGATGTCATCAAACTGGTCCCAATCTGTGCGCATGGCTGCGCGGCGAGCGCCGATCGGTGGTTCGCCAGCAACAAGACGGGCCCGGTGTACGGTCACAGAATTGATATGCCGCCACCTTACTACGTCGCTGCGTGGACGTATCCGGCGTTTGGCGCCTCCTATATCGCCAGGTCAGCGCCCTAATCAATTTGGGAGACTACGCCATGGGTTCCGTCGTGCCTGCCTGTGGAGACGAAGGAGCTAACCTTTACGGCGATGCAAGCGAAACTCGCCTCGGCAGAACGAGGGAGTCAACTTCGTTCCTGTTTGAGCAAAATGAATTATCGGCATTGCAATTTGGTCAACAATTTCGGTCGGATGGATTCCTTCTCGTTGTTTTTTGTTGAAAATCATGCACTTACCGAGAGATGGCACAGTGCAGGCAATGTCGGACCAACAGACTGGATTGGGTCGTCTATTGCTGAGCCAGCGCTGCCTAAGGCCTAGGCGCGCGTTCAGCGCATCCACGCCCGCATCGGCCATGCCTGCCGCGACTATCTGCCTGAAGCCACGACCACGATCAGCAATAGCCATGCAATGGTGTGTATCGAGGACCTGAAGGTGAAGAATATGTCCAAATCTGCAACAGGCACGGCGGATGCTCCAAGCAAGAGCATTCGGGCCTAGTCTGGCTTGAACAAGGCAATCCTGGACCGTTGGTACGAGTTCCGGCTCCAGCTGGACTACAAGCTGACCTGGAACGGTGGCTGGCTCGTCGCCGTACTACAGCAGAGCACGAACAGGACTTGCCCGTGCTGCGGACGCGTGGCGGCGGAGAACCGGCCCAACCTAGCCACGTTTGAGTGCGTCGTGTGCGGTTTCGAGGAACACACCGATGTGGTAGGCTCGATCAATGTTTTAAGGGCGGGACAGGCCCAGATAGCCTGTGAAGTGGGCGGTGCGATCATGCCGCCAACTGCAGGAACCCGCCGAAGTGACTCAGAGGACGGCTCGATGCCGTACTTGAGCGCCGTACGAATCCTCGCCCTTTCCGCGCAACGCGCGGCAGCCGATGGCTGAGTGCAGGGAGGATGTCAGGGGGGTAGCTCATGCCCAGGTGCCCCAAACATTTTCACCTTCGCTCAATCAGCCCTAGGAATCAAACGTTAGGGCGTCGGGCATGCCGAATTATAGGTGAACAGATTTGGGGAAAACTCATGTGCAATCTGGCGCCGTGTGCCAACTCAGCTACGGATCGTATCAGCGACCTTCCTACCCTGACTATAGGTGAACATATTTGGGGGAAGCTTCACTTCCAATCTGGGGCGTCCGCTAGCTCTACTATGGATGGCATGTCCGATCATTTTAGGTAGCTGCATGGCGGCGACAGCTCCCCCCCCCCAAATCCGTTCACCTTTGCGCAGTTTTCATGCGACAAGTAGCAGATGTCTAACGCGACAGTACTTTCACGCATGAAAGCGGCGAAAGCACGACACCCGCCGTGCCAATGATCTATTTCTCTTCCTGGGATGAGGCGAATCGCTCCTTCAACTCATCGACAAGCGCGCGGCGTTGCACTGGATCGAGCAGCGTGATTTCAAATGATACCTTCCCGGAATCCCAATCTTTCAGCACTCCAAGTGGTTTGCCCTCCCGGTCAAGGAGACGATGCTGACGGGAGGTCTCCTTTTGCTTGCGGGGCGGCTTAGATTCGTAACGGGTGCGAGCTTCCTCCACGTCCCTGCAATAAGCCTGTTCCTGGCCAATCTTTGTCGCCATCGCACTTGTGACGGTGTTACCGGCAACCTTCTCCAGCAGAGTCAGCTGATACAGTGTGGTGAGCGCAAATGCCTCCGGCTTTTCACGCACGATCTCAAGCACTGGCTCCGATAACTTGAGGATCGCCAGAGTCTTGTTGATATTAGACAACGACATCCCCGTGACCTCGGCAATGGCCGACTCGTTTGGGTAGACACAGTCGTCAATCAAGGACCTCCAGGCCAGTGCGTTGTCCAGCGGAGATTGGCCTTCCCGCTCGGCATTTTCCTTGTATGACAGTTGATAAAGCTGCTGGTCAGTCAGATTCGGGTGTACCAACAATCGCATGGTAGGCAGACCCGCAACCTTTAGCGCCTTTAAGCGATAGTGCCCACCAGCCAGTACACGGCGGCCGTCCCGAATTGTTGCGATGCCTGGGACCAACTGGCCATCCGCTCGCATGCTCTCGGCAAGTTCATGAACGCGCTCGGGACGGTAGAGCCGGCGAGCGTTAAATGGATTGTCGTCAATCTGGCCGATATCAGTTTCTTCGTAGTATGGCCCTGCTGCTGAGGCACTGGATACCAATGTCACCGATTTTGCGGATGCCTCCTCTGCGACTTCATGCTTGAAATCCGGCTTCAACACTTCCGCCGAAACAAATTGTCTGGAGACGGAAACATCGGGTTTCTTCTCTGCGAACCCATTAGGCTGGCGCTCGACAAGGGCCTGAGCACGCGCGAAACGATCTGCCGGCGGTGCAGCTGCAACCGCCTTGTTGGCTTGCTCACGCATCAGATCCAGCTTGCTCTTACCCATTATGCGACCTCCCGCTGCTTGACTTCACCGCCCTTCCCTTTCCTGTTTTTTTGCTTTGATTCGATTCCTAGCCTACCGAGTACTACGGTTGCCAATTCCTCCACTTCCTTCACGGCGGCAGATGCCCCCGCAACACCGTGGACGGACAGTCCAAACATTTGGGATTCACCGTAGGCATTCCTCTGTTGCAGTCCGGTAGCAAGGAGGGGGATATCGCTGTCCTCCTGCAAGATTTCAGTGCATGCCTTAAATACGTTTCCTCGACGCCCCATCGACGGAACGCAGTAGGTCTGAAGTTCCGAATTCTCTTCGCGAGCCCGTCTTGCCAGCTCTTTGGCTTCCCGACTCGCCCAAACGTTATCCATCAACGGAATCACCGGAATCAATGCCAGGTCAGAGATGTTCAATGCCGCCCACGGGATCGACGATTCAATGGCAGGGGGGCAGTCAATCAAGATGATGTCATGAAGCTCTGCGTGCTTTGCAAGCTCTCCAATTAGCTTCTCACGCAGGGGCGCCAGGCTAATAACCGTTGCAGGGAAAGGCCTTTCGGCCGATGCCTGGCCCGCCCAGATTGTACTGGTGCCCTGCTTGTCCATATCGACCACCATTGTGCGATAGCCTCGGAGTGCGAAGCTTCCGGCTAGCTGCATAGAGACCATGGTCTTGCCGCAACCACCCTTCTGATTGAACACGGTAACAATCTTAGCTGGCATATGCTTTCCAAGGAAATATATAAATATTTCGCGATTTTTCCACGGAAGAACTTTAACCTGACATCGTCCTTAATAGGCACTTTTCAGCAAAAAATCCAGAGAATTTTTACATCTGCGTTGCCCGGCAGCAACATCTCATGCGCTTGGCGAGGCTTTCATGCATGAAAGCGGCAAGCGAGTCCGCCCGCACAGCGGGCTACCCTCTGCGTTTTGTTGGCGAAAACATATCTAGACCGGCTTACGAAGGGGTGCTTTCACGCATGAAAGTACCCTGGTGCTGCCAGTGGACATGACAAATCCCCTTTCGGGGTGAGATGCACACGCTCGCGCATGAAAGTGCGTTCGTTATTGAAAAAGGTCTAGCCCCAGCTTTGCTCCGAAACTCATCCTCCAAAATCTCGAGAGATTAATTCAACTTACCTACACAAACAAGACTGTTTTCCTGATCGATCACGAACCTTCACGTCAAAATATTACAGGCCCCCTCAATCTGTGTTCTATCCAGGCCATTTTCATGTGTGAAAACAGTTCACCAACGCTAGTCGGCACAGCAAATTTCCCCCTGGGCTAAGAGAAGCACTTTCATGCGTGAAAGTGCTTCTCTTAGCCCAGGTCGAGAGTCGATATCCAATTCTGTATTCCGTTTCACTTCGGTCGCCTAACGATGAAAATGCAGATCGGCACTCAAACAAGAATGTGCGAGAACCTAGCAACGGAACTCACACATGAAGGCGGAATATATCATCGCCATTTGAGAGACAAGTTACCGCCGTGAGATGAGGACTTTCACGTGTGAGAGCGCCCTAATGGGAAAATTCTGTTCCTATAGTTACCGAGTCGAACTTTCATGCCTGAAAGTGACTGATGTCTGCGCGATATCAACCGCGCACCTCGCAGCCCACAGGCATATCTAATCTGCTAAATGCTACCTGCGAATGCAGTTCGCCAGGAATGCTGCATGGCTCATGCGCTTAATGTCAACAAGTCTAGGCATCAACAACTTTCACGTGTGAAAACGACCAGCCAGTGTACGCAGGAGCGAATATTGAAAGGGGGGTTATTTCCATCAGACGTAAACAGTTGGCGGCATAGAGTCAGGCGGACGGCAGCGAAGAGCGGAAATGAGGCGCGCGTATCAAAATGTTTCGCAAAAATGGGATGTCTAGTTATTTTTGTATAA
>NZ_JARJLM010000716.1 GCF_029335485.1 Cupriavidus basilensis | reverse complement strand
AGGCGATGCCTTCGATCACGCCGATGATGTCCACCACCTTGCTCGAGGCCGCTTTGATCTCGCCCATGGTGTTGACCACTTTGCCGACAATGGCGCCGCCTCGCACCGCGATTTCCGAGGCGCCTTCGGCCAGGCGGCTGGCCTGGCGGGCGTTATCGGCACTCTGGCGCACGGTGCCGGTGAGCTGCTCCATGCTGGCCGCGGTCTGCTCCAGCGACGCGGCCTGCTCCTCGCTGCGGCGCGACAGGTCGGAATTCCCGGCGGCAATCTCCCTTGCCGCGTTGGCGATCGAATCGGCCGAGCCGCGAATGCTGCCAATCGCGCCGGTCAGCCGGTTCTGCATCTGTTGCATGGCGAACAGCACGCTGTGGCGGTCTCCGGGGGCGGTGTCCACCTGGCTGGCGAGGTCGCCTTCGGCAATACGCGCGGCGATCCGCGAAGTCAGCGCCGGCTCACCGCCAAGCTGTTTGTGCAGCCCGTTGGCAATGCGCAGTACCACCACGGTCATCACCGTGCCGATGCCCAGCAGCAGGGCCAGGGACTTGAACAGCGCCTGGCGGAAGGCTGCGTCGATATCGTCCAGGTAGACGCCTGCGATGAAATTCCAGTCCCAGGGCTTGAAGTTCGCCACGTAGCTCAGCTTGGGCTGCGGCACCTCGGAACCGGGCTTGGCCCACATGTAATGCACATAGCCTTGTCCCACGCCCTTGCCGATGGCGGCGATATCGCGGAACAGAAAGGTGCCGTTGGGGTCCTTCATGGTTTCCATGTTCTTGCCGTTCATCTCCGGCTTGAAGGGGTGCATCACCACCACGGCATCCGAACGCATCAGCGTGAAATAACCGTCGTCGCCGAAGCGCATGGCGCGCACGCGCTCCAGCGCCTGCTGCCTGGCTTCGTCCATCGGCAGCTTGCCGCTGCGGCCCAGCGCCTCGTAATCCTTCGCGACCGACAGCGCGGTCTCGGTGACGTGGGCGAGGTCCAGCTTGCGCTCCTCCAGCCTCAGCTCGCGCATCTGCCAGGCATCCCACATCGTCAGTCCGAGCAGGCAGACCCAGCTCAGAAGCAGTGGCAACAACAATTTCTTCCTCAGGCTCAGACGCTCCAGCATTCTTTCTCCCCCGGTTTTCTAGGTATCGATTCAAGGCGCTTCTGATGCGATAACGGCGGCGGATAAGACAAACTTGACGGTGCGGCGCTAGGGGATTTCCTCAGGTTCGGCAAGGGTTGCAGGGCAACGGGCCCGTGCGTGCGCGGTACCGCACAATACATTTGCCCGATCTGACGGATGCTGCTCGCGGTGTCCGTTTGTAATGCGAAGTAACAGCCACCGCGGCAGCCGGCATTGCGATTTCAAATGAGAACCATTATCCTTTCGCTTTATTTGCCGAACCGCTCGCCTGGTACAGGTGGCGCAGCGACAGCGCAGACCAGGCAAGCCGACGAGTGAGGCGACCGGATAGCGGGCTGCCGGGAGCCACAGGCCCCGCCAGGCCAGGCGAGCGGGCGCCGGAATAACCACCATGACCGAAATATCGCTGGGGGCCGGCCAACAACGCCGGGCCTTCTGGCTCAAGCACCTGCACCAATGGCACTGGATCAGCTCGGCGCTTTGCCTGATTGGCATGCTGCTGTTTGCCGTCACCGGATTCACGCTTAACCACGCCGGCCAGATCGAGGCTCGCCCGCAAGTGGCCACGCGCACCGCCTCCGCGCCGGCCAGCCTGACGGCCGCGTTGCGGCAGGCCGCGCACGGCGAGAAAGGCCCGGTGCCGGTTGCCCTGGCCGACTGGCTCGCGCGGGAACTCGATATCGATGCCGCCGGCCGCGAAGCCGAGTGGTCGGGCGACGAGATCTATGTCTCGCTGCCGCGCCCGGGTGGCGACGCCTGGGTCAGCCTGGCGCTGGACAGCGGCGAAGTGCAGTACGAGAAGACCACGCGCGGCTGGGTCTCGTACCTGAACGACCTGCACAAGGGCCGCAATACCGGCCGCGCCTGGAGCCTGTTTCTCGATGTGTTCGCGGCCGCCTGCCTGATCTTCAGCATCACCGGGCTGTTCCTGCTCAAGCTGCACGCCGGTGGCCGCATGGCGACCTGGCCGCTGGTCGGGCTGGGACTGGTGGCGCCCCTGTTGCTGGCGCTGCTGTTCATTCATTGAAGCGCCACCGGTGCCGGCCGCCTTGGGCGTGCCTTGCAGCGCCCGCGAACACATTTGCCGGTCACACCCGGTTTCCAGTCCACAGTTAGCAGCTTACAAACGAGGTCTTGCTATGCGCCGATTGCTTACCGTCACTCTTACCGGCATGGCTGCCGTTCCCTTCGCCAGCCCGGCGGTGGCGGCCGAAATGAACGTCAAGGTCGAGATTCCCCGGCTGAGCGTCGCCGAATACCACCGCCCCTATGTCTCGATGTGGGTCGAGCGCGCGGACCAGAGTCCGGCCGGCACGCTGGCGGTCTGGTATGACGTCAAGCACAAGGACGGCGAAGGCACCAAGTGGCTCAAGGACATGCGCCAGTGGTGGCGCAAGGCCGGGCGCGATATGCAGATGCCCGCCGACGGCGTTTCCGGCGCCACGCGCGCACCCGGAGAGCACACGCTCACTTTCACCGATGCCAGGACGCAGCTGGGCAAGCTGCCCGCGGGCGACTACCAGCTGGTGGTGGAAGCCGCCCGCGAGGTTGGCGGGCGCGAACTGCTGCGCGTGCCCTTCGCGTGGCCGCCGAAGGCAGCGGCTTCGGCCAAGGCCAAAGGCGAGCACGAGCTGGGCGGCGTGACGGTCGACCTGAAGCCCTGAGCCCGGCCCGACAGCCAAGCCCCAATAGCCAGAACCCAGAGAGAACCCAGAGCCTTTGACGGATCGAACTCCTGGACGGCCCCGCGCCGTCCCCGGTCCGGCCCCGCATTCCTTAGGAGCATGACGATGAAGACTTTCGCCACCAAACTCTCCATCCAGGCCGCCGCGCTGGCCCTGGCCGCGCTGGTGCCGCTGGCTGCCCACGCGCACCGCCAGTGGCTGCTGCCGTCGGCCACCGTGCTGTCGGGCAGCGACCCGTGGGTGACCGTCGACGCCGCCGTGTCGAACGACCTGTTCTACTTCGAGCACGTGCCGTTGCGGCTGGACAACCTCGCCGTGACCGCGCCGGACGGCGCCGCGGCCAAGGTAGAGAACGCGAGCACCGGCCGCTATCGCAGCACCTTCGACGTGCACCTGACCCAGCCCGGCACCTATAAGGTGGCCGTGGTCAATCATGGATTGTTCGCCAGCTACAAGGAAAACGGCCAGGCCAAGCGCTGGCGCGGTTCTCCCGAAGCCTTCGCCAAGGAAGTGCCGGCCGGCGCGCAGGACCTGCAGGTGACGCAGGCCGACAGCCGCCTGGAGGCCTTCGTCACGGCCGGCAAGCCGACCGCCAAGGTGCTGCAGACCACCGGCCGCGGGCTGGAGCTGGCGCCGGCCACGCACCCGAACGACCTGGTTGCCGGCGACGCCGCCAGCTTCCGCCTGCTGCTCGACGGCAAGCCCGCCGGCAACGTCAAGGTTGCCGTGGTGCCGGGCGGCATCCGCTACCGCGACCAGTTGCAGGAGCTGTCGTTCACCACCGACGCTGATGGCAAGTTCAGCGTCAAGTGGCCGGCCCCGGGCATGTACTGGATGGAAGCCGAGGTGCGCGACGACAAGGTCGCGATCAAGGAAGCCAAGACGCGCCGCGCGAGCTACGCCGCCACGGTGGAAGTGCTGCCGCAGTAA
>NZ_JARJLM010000715.1 GCF_029335485.1 Cupriavidus basilensis | reverse complement strand
CAGGGCGGTTTGTCCTGCCACGCGCCCCGATCCTCATCCAGGCCGGAGCCTACCGGCATCCAGCGCAAGCAGTCACATGAACGTCCGTGAGTACTACGAACAGGAACTGAAGCAACGCGGCTACACGTCCGATGAAGCGCAACTGCGCGCCGTCGAGCGGCTGCAGCAGTGCTTTGACGAGTGGGTGGCCTACAAGAGCCGGCGCAACAGCACGCTGAAGAAGCTGCTGGTGCATCCGGACGTGCCCAAGGGCGTCTACCTGTGGGGCGGGGTGGGGCGCGGCAAGTCCTTCCTGATGGACAGCTTCTATACCTGTGTGCCGGTGGTGCGCAAGACGCGGCTGCACTTCCATGAATTCATGCGCGAGGTGCATCGCCAGCTGGAAGAACTGCGTGGCCGCCCGGATCCGCTGGACGAACTGGCCAAGCGCATTGCGCGCCGTTTCCGCCTGATCTGCTTTGACGAGTTTCACGTCAACGACGTCGCCGATGCGATGATCCTGCACCGCCTGCTGCAGCAATTGTTCGAGAACGGCGTGCAGTTCGTGATGACCTCCAACTACCGGCCCGACCTGCTGTATCCGGATGGCCTGCACCGGGACCGCGTGCTGCCGGCCATCGCGCTGCTGCAGCAGAAGCTCGATGTGCTCAATGTGGACGCCGGCATCGATTACCGCAAGCGCGCGCTCGAACAGGTGCAGGCTTATCTCACGCCGCTGGGCCCCGCGACCGGCTCGGCGCTGCGCCACGCCTATGCTGGCATTGCGGAGGTGGCCGACGAATCGCCCATCCTGCATATCGAGCACCGCGAGCTGCGCGCGCTGCGCCGCGCGGGCGGCGTGGTCTGGTTCGATTTCAACACGCTGTGCGGCGGGCCGCGCTCGCAGAACGATTACCTCGAGCTGGCCACCCAGTTCCACACGGTGATCCTGTCCGATGTGCCGAAGATGGCCCCGCGCATGTCGTCCGAGGCACGCCGCTTTACCTGGCTGATCGACGTTTTCTACGACCACAAGGTAAAGCTGCTGATCTCCGCGGAAGTGCCGGCCGATGAACTCTATACCGAAGGCCAGATGGCCAACGAGTTCAGCCGCACGGTGTCGCGCATCATCGAGATGCAGTCGCGCGAATACCTGGAAGCGCCGCGCCGCACGGTCGATACCTCGCTGACCTGAAGCGCCGGCCAGGGGTGTGGCTGTCCCCCGCTTGATCTGTATCAAGGCGGCTTGCCGCCGGGGCTCTTACCATGCAACTGGTAAAAAAGAGCCCCGATGCCGCCTTCTCCAGCCTGTTCCTTGCCCGATCTGCCCAATCCGCCGCTTGTACGCGCAAGCGGTGCGCCGGCGGCCGTCGCGCAGGACGGCTGTTTTCACTGCGGACAGCCGCTTCCGGCTGCTGAGCCTGCCCTGCATGCCAGCATCGACGGCCATGAGCAATCCTTCTGCTGCGGCGGTTGCCAGGCCTTGGCCCAGACCCTGCACGCGGCTGGCTTCGGCCACCTCTATGGCGACCAGGTCCGCTTTGCCCGTCCGATCGACGAGGCGGCGCGCCGCGAGGCCGAGCCCGTGTGGGCCGCCTATGACACCGACGAATTGCGGGCCCAGTTCGTGCGCCCGCTCGACGAGCGCCGTGCCGAGATTACGCTGGCGCCGGAGAATATCCGCTGCGCCGCCTGTGCCTGGCTGATCGAGCAGCATCTGGGCAGCCTGCCGGGCGTGGAGTCGGTCATCGCCAATGTGGCGACGCGCCGCGTGATGGTGCGCTGGCGCGCTGCCGAGCAGCCGGTCTCCGCCTTGCTCGCGGCGCTGGCCGCGATTGGCTATCTGGCGTGGCCTTTCGAGGTGTCGCGCTCGGATCGGCAGGACCGCCACGCGCGCCGTGGGCTGCTGATGCGCATGGCGGTAGCCATGCTGGGCATGATGCAGGTGATGATGTACGCATGGCCCATCTATACCCACGAAGCCAGCATCGATCCCGGACAGTTGCAGCTGATGCGCTGGGCCAGCCTGCTGCTGACCCTGCCGGTGGTGCTGTACTCGGCTTCGCCGATCTTCGCCGGGGCCTGGCGCAGTCTCAGGCAGCGCCATCTGGGCATGGACGTGCCGGTGGCGCTGGGGGTGGGCGCGGGCTTTCTCGCCAGCACCGTGGCGACGCTGCGGGGCGCCGGCGAGGTCTACTTCGACTCCGTGACCATGTTCGTGGCGTTTCTGCTGCTGGCGCGCTACCTTGAGCTGCGCGTGCGCCAGGCGTCGCGCAGTGGCGCCGAGATGCTGGCGCGGCAGTTGCCGGCCACCTGCGAGCGCTTGCGCACCGAAGGCGAGGCGAGCGAACGGGTGCCGGTGGCGCGCCTGCGCGCGGGCGACCTGATCCGCGTGAAGGCCGGCGAGGTTGTGCCGGCGGACGCCACCGTCGTCGCCGGCGCGAGCGAACTGGACGAGTCGATGCTGACCGGCGAGAGCCGTCCGGTGCCGCGCGGCATCGGCGATCCGGTGCTGGCGGGCTGCTTCAACACCAGCAGTCCGCTCGAGCTGCGCGTGGCCAAGGTAGGCGCGGCCACGCGGCTGGCCGAGATCGTCGCGGTGCTTGACCGTGCGCTGGCCGAGAAGCCGCGGCTGGCCACCGTGGCCGATCGCGTCGCCGGCTGGTTCGTGGCGATATTGCTGGTGCTGGCGGCGCTTGCCGGGGTGGTCTGGTGGGCCTGGATCGATCCGTCGCGCGCGCTGCTGGTGACGGTGGCGGTGCTGGTGGTGAGCTGCCCCTGCGCGCTCTCGCTGGCGACGCCGGCGGCGCTGGCCGCTGCCGGCGCGGCGCTGTCTCGCCGCGGGCTGCTGCTGACGCGCGGCCATGCGCTGGAAACCCTGGCCGGCGTCACCGATGTGATGCTCGACAAGACCGGCACGCTTACCCAAGGGCGTTTCATGCTGGCACAGACCGTGGTGCTGGGCGACGCCAGCGCCGATGCCTGCCTGCAGCTGGCCGCGCTCATGGAGCGCTCCGGCGAGCATCCCATCGCGCGCGGTATCGTCGAGGCGGCGCAGGCGCGGGGCCTTGCCGGCGGGACGCAGGCCATCGATACCGTGCGCAATGTGCCCGGGCAGGGCCTGGAAGCCGAGGTGGACGGGCAGCGCTACCGCCTGGGCCGGCGCGAGTTCGTGGCGGCGCTGGCGGCAAGCGGCAGCGTGGGCGAGGCCGGCGGACATGCGCGGGATAGCGCCGCTGCCCTGGCCGCCAGCCAGCGCAGCGGCGCCACGCTGGTATGGCTGGGCAACGCGGCGGGCGTGCTGGCCGTGTTCGTGCTGGCCGATGCCGAGCGCGAACAGTCGGTGCAGTTGCTAGCTGAGTTGCGCTCGCTCGGCGTGACCTGCCATCTTGTCTCCGGCGACACCCCGGAGACGGTTGGCTGGTGGGCCGGCTATTTCCACATTGCGCGGCACGAGGGTGGTGTTACCCCGGAGGGCAAGCGCGAATATGTGGAGCGCCTGCAGCGCGATGGCGCGGTGGTGCTGGCGGTGGGCGACGGTATCAACGACGCCCCCGTGCTGGCGCAGGCGCAGGTCTCGATCGCGATCGGCAGTGGCGCGCCGCTGGCGCAGGCAGGCGCCGACGCCGTGCTGACGCACGGGCGCATTGCCGAGGTCGCAAGCGCGCTGTGGATGGCGCGCCGCACGCGCCGCGTGGTGCGGCAGAACCTGGGCTGGGCCTTTACCTACAACGTGATCGCCATCCCGCTGGCGGCTACCGGCTATGTGACCGCCTGGATGGCGGGCATCGGCATGTCGGTGTCGTCGCTGCTGGTGGTGGCCAACGCCTGGCGCCTGCTGCGCGCGGGCAAGCCTGGAGACTGACGCATGGACATGCTCTACCTGCTGGTGCCGATGAGCCTGGTGCTGGTGGCCGTGATTGCCGGCGCGCTCTGGTGGGCGCTGCACGCCGGGCAATACGACGATCTCGACCGGCCCGGCGAAGCCATCCTGCTCGACAACGACACGCCCTGAGCCCTTCGCGGCCACGCCGGGCCGCCTTTTCCGCGTTTGTCCGGCCGCGCGCCGCGGCAGGGTTAGCCGTTTTCCGTGCAATGCGGCCCCGGTTTATGCGGATGTGAGACGCGCTGACACAAGAGTTCCCATGCATTCCGGAGCGATTGATACAGATCAAGACGGTCCGCGCCTGCTTTTCCTACAGTGACACCATTCCATCTTGTCTTGTTGTTTATCCAATCTGGGGGTCTGAATGGCTGTCACCGCCGCGTATTCTCGCGCCGACACCTTCAATTACGGGGTCGTGCGGCAATTTGCCGTCATGACGGTAGTGTGGGGGATCGTCGGTATGGCCGTAGGCGTGCTGCTCGCAGCACAGCTGATCTGGCCTGAACTTAATTTCAACACGCCGTGGCTGTCCTTCGGGCGCCTGCGTCCGCTGCATACCAATGCGGTCATCTTCGCCTTCGGCGGCAGCGCGCTGTTCGCCACGTCGTACTACATCGTGCAGCGTACCTGCCAGGCCCGGCTGTTCTGCGGCCCGCTGGCCGCGTTCACGTTCTGGGGCTGGCAACTGGTGATCGTCGCCGCGGCCATCACGCTGCCGATGGGCTTCACCAGCTCGAAGGAGTACGCCGAACTCGAATGGCCGATCGACATCCTGATCACGCTGGTCTGGGTGGCCTACGCGATCGTGTTCTTCGGCACCATCATGAAGCGCAAGACCCGCCATATCTACGTGGCCAACTGGTTCTTCGGCGCCTACATCCTGACCATCGCCATCCTGCATATCGTCAACAACGTCGAGATGCCGGTGTCGATGTGGAAGTCCTACTCGGCCTATGCCGGCGTGCAGGACGCCATGGTGCAGTGGTGGTACGGGCATAACGCGGTGGGTTTCTTCCTGACCACCAGCTTCCTGGGCATGATGTACTACTTCATCCCCAAGCAGGCCGGCCGCCCGATCTATTCCTACCGCCTGTCGATCGTTCACTTCTGGGCGCTCAACTTCACTTATATGTGGGCCGGTCCCCACCACCTGCAATACACCTCGCTGCCCGACTGGGCGCAATCGCTCGGCATGGTGTTCTCGCTGATCCTGCTGGCGCCTTCGTGGGGCGGCATGATCAACGGCATCATGACCTTGTCGGGCGCCTGGCACAAGCTGCGCACCGATCCCATCCTCAAGTTCCTGGTGGTGGCGCTGTCCTTCTACGGCATGGCGACCTTCGAAGGCTCGATGATGTCGATCAAGACCGTCAACGCGCTCTCGCACTACACGGACTGGACCATCGGCCACGTGCACTCCGGCGCGCTGGGCTGGGTCGCGATGATCTCGATCGGCTCGCTCTACTACCTGATTCCGCGGCTCTTCGGCGAGAAGGAGATGTACAGCGTGCGGCTGATCGAGCTGCACTTCTGGATCGCCACCATCGGCGTGGTGCTGTATATCGCCTCGATGTGGATCGCTGGCGTGATGGAAGGCCTGATGTGGCGTGCCACGCAGCCCGACGGCACGCTCACCTACGCCTTCGTGGAAGCCGTCAAGGCCAAGTATCCGTTCTACCTGATCCGCTTGCTGGGTGGCCTGTGCTTCCTCTCCGGCATGCTGCTGATGGCCTACAACGTGGCCCGGACCATCATCGGCAAGCCCGCCGTGGACGCGCCGATTCCGACCGGCGTCGCCGCCTCCGCCCATTGATCATTCCGGGATAGAAACGATGTCCGAAAAAAGAAGCTTCTTTACGCACGAGACCCTGGAGAAGAACATCGGCTGGCTGATCGTGTGCACCATCCTGGTGGTCAGCATCGCCGGGCTGGTCCAGATCGTGCCGCTGTTCTTCCAGCACTCCACCACGGAGCCCGATGCGGGGATCAAGCCGTATTCGCCGCTGCGCCTGATGGGCCGCGATATCTATATCCGCGAGGGCTGCGTGGGCTGCCATTCGCAGCAGGTGCGCACGCTGCAGGGCGATGTCGAACGCTATGGCCACTACTCGACGGCCGGCGAATCGGTCTACGACCACCCCTTCCTGTGGGGTTCCAAGCGTACCGGGCCCGACCTGGCGCGCGTGGGCGGCCGCTACTCCGACGACTGGCAGCGTATCCACCTGCGCAATCCGCGCGACGTGGTGCCCGAGTCGGTGATGCCGTCTTATCCGTGGCTCGAGAAGGCCGTGCTGCCGACCAACGATATCGGCGACCGCATGCGTGCGCTAAGACGCCTGGGCGTGCCCTATACGGATGCCGAGATCGAACAGGCTCCCGCCGCGCTGGCCAACAAGACCGAAGAAGACGCGCTGGTGGCGTACCTGCAGGAACTTGGCATCACCAAGCGCAACGTGCGTGTGGATACCGCCGCCGCCCAGGCCACGGCCGAGCCGGCCAAGGAGTAAGCGATGGCAATGATCACTGCATTCTCCACCGTGATTTCGCTGGTTGTCTTCATTGCAATCTGCTGGTGGGCCTGGTCGGCCGGCCGCCAGCCCGCTAACCAGGAATCGGCGATGCTGCCTTTCGCCTTGCCCGACGAGCCGTTGGCGGTGAGCCGCGACGGGCGCCGCCATGCAGGCAGCGCAAACCATACCAAGCAGGAACACTGAGTCATGAGCGACTTCTTCACGGATTTCTGGAGTTACTACATTGCCGCCATCGCGCTGGTCGGCATCGTATGGTGCGTGTGGCTGCTGTTCTCCCAGCGCAAGGTGGCCAAGGTCGCCGGCGCCACCGAAGACACCGGCCACGTGTGGGACGGCGATCTGCGCGAGTTGAACAATCCGCTGCCGCGCTGGTGGATGTGGATGTTCCTGCTGGCGTGCATCTTCGGCTTGGCCTACCTGGCGCTGTATCCCGGCCTGGGTTCCTATGCCGGCGCGCTCAAAACCTCCAGCCGGGTTGAACTGGAGGCGCACCGCAAGGCGGCCGAGCAGGTGCAGCGCGAGGTCTATGGCAAGTACATGCAGATGGACATCAAGCAGGTGGCGGCGGATCCGGGCGCGCGCGAGATCGGGCAGCGCCTGTTCCTCAACTACTGCGCGCAATGCCATGGCTCCGATGCGCACGGCGGCCGCGGCTTTCCCAACCTGACCGATGGCGACTGGCTGTACGGCGGAGACCCCGCCACCATCACCCAGACCATCACCAAGGGGCGCAATGGGGTGATGCCGTCGTTCGCTTCGACCATCGACGCCAAGCTGGCCGGCGACGTGGCGCAGTATGTGCGGTCCCTGTCGGGCCTGGCTTCCGACCCGATCCGTGCGTCGCGCGGCGAGGGCACGTTCAAGACCACCTGCGCTGCCTGCCATGGATCCACGGGCAAGGGCAACCAGGCGCTCGGCGCGCCCAATCTGTCCGACAATGTGTGGCTGTACGGCAGTTCGGAGGCGACCATCGTCGACGCCATCCTGAAAGGCCATAACAACCACATGCCGGCGCACGAGGAAATCCTCACGCCGGAGCGCATCCGCATGCTGACCGCCTATGTATGGGGCCTCTCCAACAGCGGCAGCGGCACGGATGCGGGAGGCGGGAAATGAGCCGCGCCATCGCTTGCCGGATCTTCATGCGCGCCGGCCAGGGTGAGCGCCCATGAACGCGCCTGAACCGGAACCGCTTGTCAGGACTGCGGCCGCCCAGGCGCCGCAGCGCAAGCGCGCCGCGCCCGTGGCAGACGCGGAAACCTCGGATGAAACCCTGTACGAAGTCCGGCGCAAGATCTATCCGCGCTCGGTGACGGGGGCGTTCTCGCGGTGGCGCGTCTGGCTGGTGCTGCTGACCCAGCTGTTCTTCTATGGCATGCCGTGGCTGAACTGGAACGGGCGCCAGGCCATGCTGTTCGATCTCGGGGCGCGCAAGTTCTATATCTTCGGCCTGGTGCTGTGGCCGCAGGACGTGATCTACCTGGCGGTGCTGCTGGTGATCTCCGCGCTCTCGCTGTTCCTGTTCACGGCGATCGCGGGACGCTTGTTCTGCGGCTATGCCTGTCCGCAGACGGTCTACACCGAGATTTTCATGTGGATCGAGCGGCATGTGGAAGGCGACCGCTTTGCCCGCATCCGCCTGGACGGCGATCCCTGGAGCGCGCGCAAGCTACGGCTGAAAGCGACCAAGCATTCGCTCTGGATACTGATCGCGCTTTGGACGGGCTTTACCTTCGTCGGTTACTTCTCGCCCATCCGCGAGCTGGGCGGCGAGGTGCTGAGCCTGTCGCTGGGCCCCTGGCAGACGTTCTGGATGCTGTTCTACGCCTTCTGCACCTGGGGCAACGCCGGCTTCATGCGCGAGCAGGTGTGCAAGTACATGTGTCCATACGCTCGCTTCCAGAGCGTGATGGTGGATCGCGACACCTATGTGGTGACGTATGACGTAGGCCGCGGCGAGCCGCGCGGCAGCCGCTCGCGCAAGGCCGATCCCACGGCCGCGGGGCTGGGCTCTTGCGTGAACTGCAGCATCTGCGTGCAGGTATGCCCCACCGGGATCGATATTCGCGATGGCCTGCAGTACGACTGCATCGGCTGCGGCGCCTGCATCGACGCCTGCGACCAGGTGATGGACAAGATGTCGTATCCGCGCGGGCTGATCCGCTACACGTCCGAGAACGCCATGCGCCGCGCGCTGTCGGCAACCGTGGCGCGCAAACGCCTGATCCGGCCGCGCACCGTGGTCTACTCGGTGATCTGGCTGGCACTGGTGGGCGGCTTCGTGGTGTCGCTGGCCATGCGCACGCCGCTGAAGGTCGACATCATTCGCGACCGCGGCGCGCTTGGCCGCGAAGTGGAAGGCCGCTGGATCGAGAACGTGTACCGCCTGCAGCTGATCAATACGACCGAAGCGCCGATGCGCGTCGCCATCCGCGCGAATAGCGACGAGTTGAAGGGAATCGCCGTGGAGTATGACCACAGTGCAGACGACCTGGCGCCGACCTCCAACCGGCTGATTCCGGTTCGCGTGCGTGTGCCGATCGAATCCGCGGGCCAGGGTACGCACAAGATCGAGGTGACCGTGACCGCGGCTGGCAATGAGGCCGAGGGAAGGAGCGGCGCCGAGATCCGGCAGAGCACCAGCTTTATCGTGCCGCGCAATCTTTGATGCAGCAAACCGGCGAGGCGGCCGGAAGACGAGACCGGAGGATCGGGCCTGGGCCCGGTCGCCGGACGCAAGGAATATGACCCAATATAAAGGAGGCCAGATGATGCAACAAAGCAATCCCTGGTGGAAGGAGCCCTGGCCATGGCTGCTGATGAGCGGGCCATTGCTGGCGATGGTGGCCTGCGGCGTCACCATCTGGCTGGCGATGTCGCATCCGGATCAGCCCATTGTCGAAGGCGTGTCGCGGCACGGGCTGGTGGTTGAAAAGACCGGCGTTGCCGCACGGCAGGCAGTACCCGCCGCGGTCCAGGCGAGGTGACCATGAGACTACGCTGGCTGATGTGGGTGCTATGGCCCGCCTTCCTGGTTGCCGGATTGACGACCGCGCTGGTGTTTTCCATGGTCGACCCCGGTGACCTGCGGTTCTTCGGGCAGCCGGTGGAAGCGTCGCGGGAGGCCGTCTATACGGTGGGCTTCCTGGTCGCGTGGCTGCTTTGTTCGCTGTCGAGCGGCCTGACGCTGTACACCATGCCCACGCGCCTGGCAGAGACAGACGAGCTGGAGTGAACGCGATGCGCGCCTTCCCGGCTCAGGCGAGAGGGCGTGGCATCGCGGCGAACCCGCCGGCGCAGGGACGCGTTCGCGCAGGCCCGGCGGTGCGGCGTGGGAAGGACGGCCGCCGGGGCAGTCGGTGCCGGCAATGCGGGAGCGCGGGCCGCAGGAACCTCACGGCTCCGGCCGGGCAGTGCCTGCCGGCCGCGCTAGCAGGATTTGTTGACGATCTGCTTGATGCCAGCCATGTCGACCAGTTTGACGTGGCGCTGGCGGATCTGGATCAGCCCGGCCTCCGCAAAGCGGGAGAACAGGCGGCTGACGGTCTCGAGCTTGAGCCCCAGATAGCTGCCGATTTCCTCGCGGCTCATGCGCAGCACGAACTCGGAAGCGGAGTAGCCGCGCGCGGAAAGCCGTTCGGACAGGTTGATCAGGAAGGCGGCAAGCCGCTCTTCGGCGCGCATCGAGCCGAGCGTGATCAGCATGACCTGGTCCTGCGAGATTTCCTTGCTCATCAGCCGCATGAACTGATGCTGCAGGGACGGCAGGACGCCGGAGAGCGACTGGAGGTCGCCGAAGCGCACTACGCAGACTTCGGTATCCTCGAGCGCGGTCGCATCCGAGGCATGTTGCATTTCGCCCAGGCCGTCGAGCCCGACGACTTCGCCGGGGAGATGGAAGCCTGTAATCTGCGAACGGCCGTCCTCCATCGTCAGATGGGTCTTGAGCGTGCCGAAGCGGATCGCGTAGACGGCGGTGAGCGGATCGCCAAGGCGGTACAGGGTCTCGCCCTTGCGTACGCGCACGCGTTCCTGCACCAGCGAATCCATTTTTTCGAGGTCCTGCTGCGACATGCCAACGGGCAGGCAGAGCTGGCCCAGCGAGCAAGTGGAGCAGCGGGGCGACATCTCGGATATGGGAATGGATGTGAGCAATTGGGGCCTGTCGGTTTAGCGCAGTCAATCCAGCCCGGTGTGGCGAGCGTATGGATTGAAAGCTTGACGTTGATAGCTGTCGGTTGGAAGCACTATCAGCATAAGCCTGGCGCGCGAGTCTGGCCGGCTTGCGCCGTGCCTTGCCCGCCGTCATTGGTGGCGATTGCGCGTCGCCGCGGGCGCCTGGCCTTATGTCGATAGCGCCTCTTGAAGCTGCGGGGGCGCGTTGGGCGCATTTTACCGCGCCACGTGATGCGATTGGGAGGGGAAGTTGACCATAGGCGTGCTTTTCAGCGTATTTACCCTGGCTTTGCTGGGTGGAGTGCATTGCGCGGCCATGTGTGGCGGGATTGCACTGGCAGCAGAGCAGGGCGGGGTGGCGCGCGTGCCTGCCACCATCCTTCGGCGTCCGGGCCACTGGTTGCTCGAGTTGCTGGTCATGCATGCCGGCCGGCTCAGCATGTATGCGGTGCTGGGCGCCTTGCTGGGCGCCCTCGGCGCGGGCGTCTGGAAGGCGCAATACCTGCCGCTGCAGCGGTGGCTGTTCGGTATCGGCAGCGTCATGCTGGTGTTGTCGGGCCTGTGGATGCTGCGCGGGCGCAGCGTGGGCGCCGCATGGCTGGAACGGCTGGCCGCACGTGGTGCCGGCGGTCTGCTGCGCGGTGTTTCCGGTGTCGCGGCGCGCCTGCCGGCGGCGGCCCTGCCGCAAGGGCGATTGCTGCGCCGCTACGGCATGGGCCTGGCCTGGGGGCTGGTGCCGTGTGGTATGGTCTACGGCGCCCTCGCCATGGCGCTGCTGGCTGGAAATGCGCCGTCTGGCGCACTTGTGATGAGCGTATTCGGTCTTGGCACCTTGCCCAACCTGCTGGTGATCTCAGGACTTTCCGGCTATCTCCGCCAGTTGTCGCGCCGGCCCGTGGTGCGTACCGGGGCCGGCCTGGCGGTGGCCGCCTTCGGCGTGGCCGGGGTGGCGCGGGCGCTGCTATTGCCTGAGTCCCTGGCCGCACATGGCTTCTGTCTGGTGTTCTGATATCTTGCATAGTGTTGTAGCCGGCACCTCGCTAGTCATCCACCCGTGCGAATCGGTTGCAGGTTTGCCCGGGAATGCCATACAATCGCAAGAACAACGATATCGCGCAGCGTATTTCATCGTGGCATCGTCAGGCAGCATTCGCTCGCAGGGATGCTTGCCAGGAACTTCCGGGCAGGTATTAGCGCCAGGTACCGTTCCCCTTCCGCCGTCCGGTTCAAAAGATTCGGTTCAAAAGACCAGCCACGGCAGGGCGGGGTGAAATAGGCCAGCAGGGCCGATATCCATATTTTTCTTGCACCCGGAGCGATGCATTTTGCGCCGGACAGGTCCGCCACATCAGGGGGAAGGCGCGACGCAAGGGCTCCGTCGACCGGCAGGTAAAGCCGGTGGCCGGGCGATCTCCTGCCGGCCAGGTCCGGCACCCGATGCAATAAGGAAAGCGCACAACCGGCATGCATCAAGCATGCGGTTGGCTGCGCGGTCAGATGGCGGTGGCACCCTACCGCTGAACCCGCAATCTCCAGTGCGCCCGGGCTTGTCCGGGGCGCAGGTGCAAAGACAGGCTGCACGCAATCAACATGAATACCCAAGAGGCGAAGATCGTCCTCGAGACCGCGCTGATCTGTGCGCAGGAACCCTTGCGCGTCAATGACTTGCGCCGGCTGTTTACCGACGATGTCGGTGCCGACACCATTCGGGTGCTGCTCGAAGAGCTGCGCCGCGACTGGGAGCAACGGGGCGTGGAACTCGTGGCGCTGGCCAGTGGCTGGCGTTTCCAGAGCCGCCCGGCCATGCGCGAATACCTGGACCGGCTGAATCCCGAAAAACCGCCCAAGTATTCCCGCGCGGTGATGGAGACGCTGGCGATCATTGCCTACCGGCAGCCGGTCACCCGGGGCGATATCGAGGAAATCCGCGGTGTCACGGTCAGCACCGAGGTTGTCAAGAAGCTGGAGGACCGCAGCTGGATCGAAGTGATCGGCCACCGCGACGTACCGGGCCGGCCGGCGCTGTACGCCACGACCAAGACCTTCCTCGATGATCTTGGCCTGCGTACGCTCGATGAGCTGCCGCCGCTGGAAGATCCGCAGGCGCAGGCGCAGGTCGCGCTGCTGAACCAGGAGGCCATCGATTTCGAGTCTCTGGGTGGCGTGCCCGACGCACCGGCCGGCAGTGACGAAGAAGCGTTCGCGCAAGCCGGGCTGGAACAACCCGAGGCCGGCACCGACAGCGTGAATGCAGCCCCGGCGATCGAGCAGGAAGAGCCCGGCGCTGCCGAAACCGCTGCACAGGGCGATGCGGGGATCGGCTTGGGTGCGGCAAACGACCAAGACGACGCAGGCGATGCGGGCACGGCCCCTGTCGATGCGCCAGCCGCCGAATCGAAGCAGCCCTTCGCGGTCGCATTCGACGATCTGGAAGCCCCGGCGGTCGATGATGCCGCCGAAGCCGCGGATCGGGATGAAGTCCCGGCGCTGGCCGAGGTTGTGCCAGCGGCCGGGATTGAAGTGCCGCCGACTCCCGGGCCGGTGAATGAGCCGGAGTCCACCGCATCCTCCGGCGAACGCCTTGATGGCGCGGCCGCCGAGGAAACCGTCATCGACGGCGAAACAGATGAGCAAACGGAAGTGCCCGCTAACGGTTACCACATGCAAGTGGCCTCCGGCGAGCAGGAGTCCGAAGTCCCGGCTTCGTCCCAGGCGAATCCGGCGCACCCCAGCGAGCACGACGAGCGCGTGTCCAACTGAACACCATGCAACATCCGAATGTGAATACCTTGTCCGATTCTGTTGATCAAGACGTCCGCCAGGCGGATACGCCGGCCGGCGACGCCGGCAATGCCGCCGAGGGCGGTGCCGGCACCGAAGGCGCACCGCGCCGCAAGGGCCTGCGCCGCGGGTTGCGCAACCTGGTAGCCACGCGCCGCCAGGCCGCGCAGGACCGCGACGGCGGGCGTGCCGCGGACGATGAGGTGGGCGCCCCGGGCGGCCAGGAGGCTGGCGCCACGGCGGACGCACAGGCCGGGCGCGGCGACGGCGCGAGGAAGGGGCGTACCCGTGGCAAGCGCAAGCCGGCCGACGGCGAGTCTCCGCAGGCCGGCGAGCCGCAGGGCGAGCGTCCCGCGCCGCGTGGCCGCCGCGCGGCTGGCGGTGCCGCCGCCGAGGGCGGGGGCGAGGTTGCCGGTGAAGCTGCCGGCGAGCGCCAGCGAGATGGCGCGCGCGCCAATCCCAACGGGGCACGCAAGCGCAAGCCGCAGCAAGGCCAGTCCGGTCAGCAGCCGCAAGGCGCCGGCCGGCGCCATGGCGCGGAAGGGCAGCAGGGCGGTGCGCGCCAGGCTGGCAAGGGTGGCAAGGGCAAGGGCGGCGCGCAGCGCCAGGCTCCGGGTGCGTCCGAGAAGGTGTCTGCCAGCCCCGCGGCCGGCGGCGAAGACCTGTTCCGCTTTGTCATCTCCGGCCAGTATGACCAGGAGGATAGCGGTGCTTCGCACGTCAAGGCCAAGCCGGTGCGGGAGCTGTCGGCGGATGACGATGCCCCCAAGCTGCACAAGGTGCTCGCCGAAGGCGGCCTGGGTTCGCGCCGGGAAATGGAAGAGCTGATCCTGCAAGGGCGCGTGTCGGTCAACGGCCTGCCGGCCCATATCGGCCAGCGTATCCTGCCGGCGGACCAGGTCCGCGTCAACGGCAAGCTGATCCACCGCCGTGTCTCGACCAAGCCGCCGCGCGTGCTGCTTTACCACAAGCCGTCCGGCGAGATCGTCAGCCAGTCGGATCCGGAAGGCCGTCCGACGGTTTTCGACAGCCTGCCGCGCATCAAGGCAGGGAAGTGGGTCGCCGTGGGCCGGCTCGACTTCAACACCGAGGGCTTGCTGATTTTCACGTCCTCGGGCGATATCGCCAACAAGTTCATGCATCCGCGCTATGGCGTGGAGCGTGAATACGCCGTGCGTACGCTGGGCGAGCTGGCCGAGGCCGATCGCCAGCGCCTGCTGCATGGCATCAAGCTCGACGATGGCGAGGCAAATTTCCTGCGCATCGCCGACGGCGGCGGCGAGGGGATCAACCACTGGTACCACGTGGCCCTGACCGAAGGCCGCAACCGCGAGGTGCGCCGCATGTTCGAGGCGGTCGGCCTGACCGTGTCGCGCCTGATCCGCACCCGCTATGGCCAGTTCCTGCTGCCGCGCGGCCTCAAGCGCGGCCGCTGGCAGGAACTCGAAGCCGACGATGTGCGCGCGCTGATGGCTTCCATCGGCCTGAAGGCGCCCTCCAAGGGCGACAGCGGTCCCAAGGGCGGCAGCAAGGTGGGAGGGCGCAAGCAACGCACTGAGGCAGCCATCGCTGGCATGCCGATGGTGACGGGCATGGACGGCCTGCCGCGCATCAACCGCGGCAGCGGCCCGCGCGGCAGTGGTGCCGGCCGTGGCCAGCCTGACCCGATGCAGACCTCGATGGGATATATCGGCGGCCCGACCCTGCTGACTTCGCATACCACCAAGCTTGGCGGCGGCGCGGCGGGTTCCCCGCGTGGTCCCGGCGGCCAGGGGCGTGGCGGTGGCCGTGGCGGCCGCGGCATGAGCGGACCCATGGGTCCCATGGGTGGGATGGGTGGCATGGGCGGTGGCCAGGGCCGCGGCCCGCGTCGCGGTGGCGGCGAGGTCAACGGCAATGTGATGCCGCAGGCAGGAAAGCCGGGTGGCAATCGCCGCCCTCGCGGCGGCGGCCGCGACGGCAACCGCTGACGCGATGCGGGGCGGGATGGCCAGGGTGGCCGCCGGACGGGGGCAAGAGCGGCGTGCGCCGCTTTCCTGTTCGGGTTCACCCGGCTGTCTTTGCCTTTCGCACCGTTTCAGCGTATAATCAAAGTCTATTCAAAAGTCATCCTGCAAAAGGGTGGGCGAATGATGGGCATTGCGCCCATTTTTTTTTGCTTCGCCCGTTTCGTGTGTTTGCCGTTGTTTCACGGCGCGCCGGTCGGGATGGCTGGCAGGCAAGCAGGCTGCAAGCCGTCAACTCAGACGGCCGTGCCGGTGGGCTGGGTCTGCCACGGTATTGATGGCCATTATTCGGGAATACAGTGCATCTGGCAGATTTGATCGAAACCACCCTGAACGGCATGGGGTACGAGCTGGTTGAGCTCGAGCGCGCTCCGGGCGGACTCATGCGCGTCTACATCGATCAGCCTGAAACCGGCATCGTCATTGAGGATTGCGAGAAGGTAAGCCGACAGCTTACCCACGTGCTGACCGTCGAGAACATCGACTACGAGCGCCTCGAAGTGTCCTCGCCGGGGCTGGACCGGCCGCTCAAGAAACTGGCTGACTACGTCCGCTTCGCGGGCCAGGAAGCCAGGGTCACCCTGCGTCTCCCGGTCAACGGACAGAAGAATTTCGTCGGCATTCTGCAGGCGCCCGCCGGTGAGCCGGGGGCGGAGCAGATCGGCCTCGAGTTCGAAGGACAAAACGGCACGGCACTGCTGGAATTCACCATATCCGATGTCGATCGCGCACGCCTGGTGCCGGTGATCGACTTCAAAGGAAATCAGAAAAAAGGGAACAAGCAATGAGCCGCGAAGTTCTGTTGCTCGTCGATGCGCTTGCGCGTGAGAAGAACGTCGACAAGGATGTGGTATTCGGTGCGCTGGAAGCGGCACTCGCTTCGGCAACCAAGAAGCGTTTCGAGGAAGACGTGGATATCCGCGTTGCCATCGATCGCGAGTCCGGTGAGCACGAGACGTTCCGCCGCTGGCTTGTGGTCCCCGATGAGCAGGGCCTGCAGGAGCCGGACAAGCAAATCCTCATGTTCGAGGCACGCGAGCAGAATCCGGACATCCAGCTGGACGAGTACATCGAAGAGCAGATCGAGTCGGTCGAGTTCGGCCGTATCGGCGCGCAGGCCGCCAAGCAGGTGATCCTGCAGAAGATCCGCGACGCCGAGCGCGAGCAGATCCTCAATGATTACCTGGATCGTGGCGAAAAGGTCATGACCGGCACGGTCAAGCGCGCCGACAAGAAGGGCCTGATCGTCGAGTCCGGCCGCGTGGAAGCGCTGCTGGCCCGCGACCAGATCATCCCCAAGGAAAACCTGCGCACCGGCGACCGCGTGCGCGCTTATATCCTGAATGTGGATCGCACCGCACGCGGACCGCAGATCGAGCTGTCGCGCACCGCGCCCGAGTTCCTGATCAAGCTCTTCGAGAATGAAGTGCCGGAAATGGAGCAGGGCCTGCTGGAGATCAAGGCTGCCGCCCGCGACCCGGGCGTGCGCGCCAAGATCGCCGTGGTGGCCCATGACAAGCGTATCGATCCGATCGGTACCTGCGTCGGTGTGCGCGGCACGCGGGTGACCGCGGTGCGCAACGAGATCGGCGGCGAGGCGGTTGACATCGTGCTGTGGTCGGAAGACCCGGCGCAGTTCGTGATTGGCGCGCTGGCGCCGGCACAGGTACAGTCGATTGTGGTCGACGAGGAAAAGCACAGCATGGACGTGGTGGTCGACGAGGAAAATCTCGCCGTCGCCATCGGCCGCAGCGGCCAGAACGTACGCCTGGCGTCCGAGCTGACCGGCTGGCAGATCAACATCATGACGCAGGAAGAATCGGCGCAGAAGCAGGCCGAGGAAAGCGACGTGGTGCGCAAGTTGTTCATGGCCAAGCTGGACGTGGACGAAGAAGTGGCTGACATCTTGATCGACGAAGGATTCTCCACGCTGGAAGAAGTGGCCTATGTGCCCATCAGCGAGATGTTGGAGATCGATGCCTTCGATGAAGATACCGTCAACGAGCTGCGCAACCGCGCACGCGATGCGCTCTTGACGATGGAACTGGCCCGGGAAGAGAAGGTGGAAGAGGTGTCGCAGGATCTGCGCTCGCTCGACGGCCTGACCCCGGAACTGATCGGCAAGCTGGCCGAAGGCAATATCCACACGCGTGACGAACTGGCCGAACTGGCCGTCGACGAACTTGTCGACATGGTTGGTCTCGGCGAGGAAGAAGCCCGCGCGCTGATCATGAAAGCACGGGAACATTGGTTTAACTGAGGGACACGCTCATGTAACGCTGGTTGAGGCTACTTGAGCGCGCATTCCACACACAACTGTCCCGACGTATAAACCGAGCATTGAAAGGGTTTGAATGGCAAGCACAACAGTTGCCCAACTGGCCGCAGAACTGAGCCGCAGCGCAGCTGCCCTGCTGGAACAATTGCAGGCAGCTGGGGTGGGCAAGGTGACGCCTGAAGACATCATCACCGAATCCGACAAGACCAAATTGCTGGATTACCTCAAGCGTTCGCACGGGGCGGCCGATGACAGCGCGCGCAAGAAGATCACGTTGACCAAGCGTGAGACCTCCGAGATCCGCCAGGCTGATTCCACCGGCAAGACTCGCACGGTGCAGGTCGAGGTGCGCAAGAAGCGTGTCCTGATCAAGCGCGACGAGGCCACGCCGGACGGCGCCGCCGACGGCCAGGAAGTGGTCGAGGTTCAGGTCGATGCCGCCGAACAGGCACGCCAGGAAGCGGAAGAGCGTCAACAGGCCGAAATGCTGGCACGCCAGGAAGCCGAGCTGAAGGCGCGTCATGAAGCCGCCGAACGCGAAGAAGCCGAGCGCCGCGCCAAGCAGGAAGCACTGGAGGCGGAAGAGCGCCGCCAGGCCGAACTCGCCGCCCGCAAGGCGGAAGAGGAAGCTGCCGCCCTGCGTGCCGCCGCTACCGCCGCTGCGCCCGAAGACGACGATTCGCGCAAGAAGGCCGAGGACGACAAGGCTCGCCTGGCGGCCGAGCGCGCCGCCGCGCAGAAGGCTGCCGACGAAGCCAAGCAGGCTGCCGACAAGGCGCGTGCCGAGCAGGACGCCGCCCGCAAGCGCCGCGAAGCCGCCGAAGCCGAAGCCCGCGCCATCCAGCAGATGCTGAATGCGCCGGCGCGCGTGCTCAAGGCGCCTTCGGAACGCAAGGCCGAAGAGAAGAAGGCCGAGCAGACCGGCACGCTGCACAAGCCGGTCAAGGCGCCGGGCACCGAAGTCAAGAAGGACGAGAAGAAGCCCGCTACCACCACTGCCACCGCTACCACCACGGTCGACAAGAAGACCGGCAAGGTAGTGAAGGCCGGTACTTCCTCGACCTGGCAGGACGAAGGCTCGAAGAAGAAGGGCAGCGGCCTGAAGACCCGCGGCGATTCGTCGGGTGGCGTCGGCGGCTGGCGCGGTGGTCCGCGCGGCCGTGGCAACCGTCATCAGCAGGACGATCGCGGCACCAATTTCCAGGCGCCGACGGAACCGGTGGTGCGTGAAGTGCACGTGCCGGAAACCATCTCGGTGGCGGATCTCGCGCACAAGATGGCGGTCAAGGCATCCGAGGTCATCAAGCAGATGATGAAGCTCGGCCAGATGGTGACCATCAACCAGGTGCTGGACCAGGAAACCGCCATGATCGTGGTGGAAGAAATGGGCCACAAGGCGTTTGCCGCCAAGCTGGACGATCCGGAAGCACTGCTGGTGGTGGGTGGCGAAGAGCACACCGACGCCGAACTGCTGCCGCGTCCGCCGGTCGTGACCGTGATGGGTCACGTCGACCACGGCAAGACCTCGCTGCTGGACTACATCCGCCGTGCCAAGGTGGCGGCGGGCGAAGCCGGCGGTATCACGCAGCATATCGGTGCCTACCATGTGGAAACCGAGCGCGGCGTGATCACCTTCCTGGACACCCCGGGTCACGAGGCCTTCACGGCCATGCGTGCCCGCGGTGCCAAGGCAACCGACATCGTCATCCTGGTGGTGGCGGCCGACGACGGCGTGATGCCGCAGACGAAGGAAGCCATCGCCCACGCCAAGGCGGCGGGCGTGCCCATCGTGGTGGCGATCAACAAGATCGACAAGCCCGAAGCCAACCCGGACCGCGTCAAGCAGGAACTGGTGGCCGAGCAGGTGCTGCCGGAAGAATACGGCGGTGATTCGCCGTTCGTACCGGTATCCGCCAAGACCGGCACCGGCATCGACGACCTGCTGGAGCAAGTGCTGCTGCAGGCCGAAGTGCTGGAGCTGAAGGCACCGGTGGACGCCCCGGCCAAGGGCCTGGTGGTGGAAGCCCAGCTGGACAAGGGCAAGGGCCCGATCGCGACCATCCTGGTCACCAGCGGCACGCTCAAGCGTGGCGACGTGGTGCTGGCTGGCAGCGCATACGGCCGTGTCCGCGCCATGCTGGACGAAACCGGCAAGCCGACCAAGGACGCGGGCCCCTCGATTCCGGTCGAGATCCAGGGCCTGTCCGAAGTGCCGGCCGCCGGCGAAGAAGTACTGGTACTGCCCGACGAGCGCAAGGCGCGCGAAATCGCGCTGTTCCGTCAGGGCAAGTTCCGCGACGTCAAGCTGGCCAAGCAGCAGGCGGCCAAGCTGGAAACCATGCTGGAGCAGATGAGCGAAGGCGAAGTGCAGACGCTGCCATTGATCGTCAAGGCCGACGTTCAGGGTTCGCAGGAAGCGCTGGTGCAATCGCTGCAGAAGCTCTCCACCGACGAAGTGCGCGTACAGATCGTGCACGGCGGCGTGGGCGGTATCTCGGAGTCGGACGTCAACCTGGCCACGGCCTCGAAGGCGGTCATCATCGGCTTCAACGTGCGTGCCGACGCTGGCGCGCGCAAGCTGGCCGAGAACAACGGCATCGATATCCGCTACTACAACATCATTTACGATGCGGTAGACGAGATCAAGGCGGCGATGTCGGGCATGCTGGCGCCGGAAAAGCGCGAAGTCACGCTGGGTACGGTCGAGGTGCGCCAGGTATTCCGCGTGCCGAAGATCGGTGCGGTGGCCGGTTGCATGGTTACCGACGGCCTGGTCAAGCGCACCGCCCTGGTGCGGGTGCTGCGCAACAACGTGGTCATCCATACCGGCGAGCTCGATTCGCTCAAGCGCTTCAAGGACGACGTCAAGGAAGTCAAGCAAGGCTTCGAGTGCGGTCTGTCGATCAAGAACTTCAACGACGTTCAGGAAGGCGACCAGCTCGAAGTGTATGAAATCACCGAGGTGGCGCGCACGCTGTAA
>NZ_JARJLM010000714.1 GCF_029335485.1 Cupriavidus basilensis | reverse complement strand
TGTCTAACACATATCGGCACATCACTCCCACACAAACCCATCCAATTACCCAAGGCATTGCAGAGGAAATTTTCCGATAGAAGTCAGAAAATGAGACACCTGCTGCGCGGATAAATATATATAAACAAATTAAATAAAATACCGCCCCGGAAATCGCATAATATTCTGAGAAGTGATGTCTATCAAAATTAGCCGCGATTACTATAGCGCCAATCCTAATGAGCAATCCCGACAATGTTAGAGCCAGCATCGCTTTTTGCATGACCCTGACGTGCATGACCATGGAAATGGGCGACGATATGAATTGAAATATAAACCACGGTGTCATCCAAACAACAATTTCTCCGGCCCTCACCCATTCCTTACCAAAACCAAAAATAAATGCGGGTGGAGCTACGATTCCCGCAAAGAGTAAGGGGCCGATACCGACTTTCGCCAAAGTACCTATGGCGTTCGCGGTAAATTCATGGAGAGTGCCAGCACGAAACTCTTCGGGCGCACGGGACAGATATACTTGCGATACCGCGCCTCCGATAAGCCCTATGGGCGCTTGCATGGCGCGTGTGGCAAGCATTAGAAAACCAGCCTCAGGTCCTAAAGCCAAAGCGGCAATAACAATTACCGGTAACTGTATACCAAGGTTATTGGCAAATGATTCTACGGTTGAGTACTTTGGAAATCTGTCGTACTCACGGAGTACTCTTCTCATAGTGGACCATCGAATTGTCCTCAGCGCTTCGAGATCATTTTTGAGAACATCACGCGCAAGTCCGAATATGCCGGCGCCACTCGTGATCATCTGCCCTAGGAGTAGACCTAGAGGTGCTCCGTTAACCGCACCTACTCCAACTTGCATGGCGGCCCCGCCCAACGCTTGGCTCAACCGGGTTTTGGCGATCGAGGAGAATCTTTTTTTGCGCGTTGCCCAGAACTGCAAAGCCGCGTATGAACCACTGAGCCAAATTCCTAATGGAACCAACAAGAGGTAAGGCTGAAGCTTGGGCTGAGCGATCAAGCGTATGATTTGTGCCGGAAAGAATACTACGACCAAGGCGGAGATCCCTGCGGTCGTAGCCGATATGCAAAGCGCCAATGCCAATAGGTTCGCAGCATCCTCGTCGCGTGTTGGTAAAGGGATGGCAATTTCCAGCCGCAAGCACGAGGCCACGGCCACGATACCAAGGATCGAAACGTACACGGCCATCACTCTGAAGTCGTCTGGCGTGTAAAGCCGCGTCAGAACAGGCAATACCAGCACCATCAACGCTTGGGCAAAGGCGGTACCCCCGACTAGTACGCCAACCGACCTAATAAAATCCTGTCGGTATAGGATCTCGAGTCTGCGGCTAACTCCGGCCTTAATCCGCTGCGAGAGGCTCATACTAATAGGACATCACCAGCGCTTCGGCGATCAGTGCTTGGTCTTTCCCTGCAAGATAAGGATGCATAGGCAGGCTGAGTACTTGCCCTGCCACCTCATCCCCTACGGGCAAATCTACTCGCGCATCGGCCACCGCAGGTTGCTTGTTCAACGGTATAGGATAATGCACCATCGTAGGCACTGCTGCCTGCTTCATGCGTTCTTGCACCACGTCGCGGTCTCGAACGCGCACCGTATACTGAGCGTAGGCGCTCCGATTGTGTGGCTCAACGTACGGGATGATTCCGATCCCAGCTTGGTCAAGCAGGCGGTTGTATTCCGCAGCCACCCGCTGACGGCTTGCAAGTTCGTCATCGAAGATGGCAAGTTTTGGCAACAGAATTGCCGCCTGAATGGTGTCCAATCTGCTGTTCACGCCCACGCGGATGTGATGGTAGCGTCGATCTTGACCATGGCGGGCTATCTGGCGGATAACCTTGGCCAGTTCGTCATCATTCGTAAAGATGGCACCGCCATCGCCGTAGCAACCAAAGGGTTTACTCGGGAAAAAGCTGGTGCAAGCTATGGTAGTGAGATTGCAACTCTTGCGCCCTTTATAGCTCGCGCCAAAACTCTGTGCGGCGTCTTCAATCACCGGTATGCCAAATTTCTCAGCAATTTCGTTAATGGCGTCAAAATCAGCACACTGACCATACAGGCTGACCGGGATGATTGCCTTGGTGCGAGAGGTTATGCTCGCCTCCAGTAATTTTGGATTTAAATTGTAGCTCCGCGGGTCGATGTCCACATACACCGGCTTTGCTCCAAGCAGTGCCACAGTTTCCGCTGTTGCAATATAAGTGAAGCCGGGGGTAATAACCTCATCACCCGGGCCGATAGCGAGCGCCATCAAGGCAATTTGCAGTGCATCCGTTCCATTTGCACATGTGATGCAATATTTTGCACCGACAAAATCTGTTAGCCTCTCCTCAAGCTCCATCACTTCCGGGCCAAGAATATACTGCCCATGGGCAAGGACGCGCTGGATCCCCGCATCGATCTTGTCCTTGATCCGAGCTTGCTGGGTCTTGAGGTCTATAAATTCGATCATTTGTGGCCTTCCACTTTCATCACTCTGTCATCATCAAGTACATACTTGGCGTGCGAATGCTGGCAGGTGGCACTTCCCGCCCCTCGCAAGGGCAGATCCAACTGCTCTCCAAACTCACTCATCCAGCCAATCTGACGTGCAGGCACCCCGACCATCAAGCCGTAGGCTGGCACGTCCCTATTGATGACCGCACCGGCACCTACGAAAGCGAACTCACCGATGGTCACGCCGCAGACGATCGTGCAGTTGGCGCCAAGCGTAGCACCACGCTTCACGAGCGTATTCCGGTACTCGTTCTTGCGCTCAATGAGCGAGCGGGGGTTGTAGACATTGGTGAACACGACGCTCGGCCCGCAAAAGACCCCTTCCTCCAGAGTGACGTTGTCGTACACCGAGACGTTGTTCTGGATCTTGACGTTGTCGCCTATGACTACGCGATTTCCCACGAATACATTCTGACCCAATGAGCAGCATTTTCCGATGCTCGCACCAGCGCATACATGGACGAAGTGCCAGACTCGCGAACCGTCCCCGATCTGCGCTCCTTCGTCCACGATAGCTGAGGGATGAACTTGAAAGGCCATTTCCACCTCAGCGAATGAGTCGGTTCAGGAAGGGATGCCCTTCTTCGTGTTGAGGCGCAACACTCTTCGCCGAGCGAATCGTATCTACCGTCTCCACGCAGTGGCGTGCGTCTTCCAGACCATAACCGCGTCCAACCAGAATCTCTTGGTAGCTAACCGTATGCAGATCGGTAAAGCCCTCGGAGAACTCGATCTCCTGTCCATCTACTGTGATGGATCGATAGGTGGACTTCTTTCCCTTTACGCTCTCGGGCAGGTCATTAGCATCGATAGACAGGAACCATCGAACCCGCGCGTGTTCGTACTCCAGATAGCCAGTCGCCTTGCTTTCGCTGCTGTAGTGCACCACGTTGCGCTGGAGCTTGCCGAAGATGAAATGGAGCATGTCATAGAAGTGGACGCCGATATTGGTGGCCAAGCCGAAGGACTTCCGCATGTCCCCCTTCCAACTCTCCATGTACCATTTCCCGCGCGAAGTGATGTAAGTGAGTTCCACGTCGTATTTACTAGCTCCCCCGTCCCCAGCTACCTTCTTCTTCAGGGCGAGAATTGCTTGGTGGTGACGCAACTGCAAGATGTTGAAGACGCGCTTTCCCGTTTCGCGTTCTGCTAGAGCCAGCTCATCCAGCAGCGCGGCGGTAGGAACTAATGGTTTTTCGCAGATCACATCGCAGCCCAGGCGCAGGCCAGCAGCGATGTGCGGTTGATGCAAGTAATTGGGGGAACAGATGGCCACATAGTCAAGGGCCGTCTCCGGTTTTCGCTTCAAGCGCCAGGCATGGTCGTAAAAACGTTCGAAATCCGTGAAGAACTCGCTTTGCGGCGAGATACTGTCGATGATACCTACGGAGTCGTTGATGTCATAGGCCGAGACGAGTTCGTTGCCCGTGTCTTTGATAGCGCGCATATGGCGCGGTGCTATGTATCCAGCAGCACCGATCAGTGCAAATCGTTTCAATTCTCTCTCCCGTCAATCAGGCTTTGACGATATGGGATTCGGGTACGCGGTATTTACCGCGGCTGTCGATCAAAAGTGCGGCGTGCTGGCTGATTAGTGCGTAGTCGAACTTGTCGTGGTCGGTGGCCAGTACCACGGCATCGAAGCTTGCGATCGTTTCAGCATTAAGTTGTACGCTGGTTAGGTCGAAATGGTGCTCTCGCATCTTCGGGAAGACGGGAACGTGCGGATCGCTATACGCAATCGTGGCGCCCTTGGCCTCTATGAGTTCCATGATTTCGACCGACGGGGACTCGCGCATATCGTCCACGTTCTTCTTGTAGGCGATACCGAGGACTAGAACCTTGCAACCTCTAAGCGCCTTCCCATGGAAATTCAAGCCGTCTATCAGCTTGCCGACGACATACTCAGGCATTGCCTTGTTAACCTCGCCAGAGAGCTCGATGAATCGGGTATGCAGGCCGTACTCACGCGCTTTCCAAGTCAGATAGAACGGGTCGATCGGAATGCAGTGGCCGCCCAGTCCGGGGCCGGGGTAATAGGCGGTGAACCCGAACGGCTTTGTGGCGGCTGCGTCCACAACCTCAAAGATATCGATGCCCATGCGGTCAGCGACAACTTTCATTTCGTTGACGAGGCCGATGTTCACCGCACGATGGATGTTTTCCAGCAGTTTGGTCATCTCTGCTGCCCTGGTGGAGCTTACGGGGACCACCTTGTCGATTGCCGGCGCATATAGCGCAAGTCCTACTTCCAGGCAAGTGCTCGTGTGGCCGCCAACGACCTTCGGAATGGTTCGCGTCTCGAAATTTGCGTTGCCCGGGTCTTCGCGCTCCGGCGAGTAGACCAAGAAGATATTGGTGCCAACTTCGAGGCCACTCTCTTGCACACGTGGCAACAACTCTTCTTCCGTTGTACCTGGATATGTGGTGCTCTCGAGCGAGACTATCTGTCCTTCGCGCAGATGCTTCTTGATGGCATCGGTGGTATTCACCACAAAGCTCATATCGGGCTCACGATGTTTATTGAGCGGAGTAGGAACGCAAAGGATCAATGCATCGCATTCGCGGACGCGCTCGAAGTCCGTGGTGGCTTCGAAGCCGCTCTCGCGCGCGCGGGCAATACTGCTGGCGGAGATGTGCTCAATATAGCTATGACCGGCATTTAGCTTATCGACCTTATCCTTATCGATGTCGATTCCCAGTACTCGGAACCCAACGGCGTTATAGCGAAGCATCAGTGGTAGCCCGACGTACCCGAGCCCCACAATGCCGATGATGGATTCCTTTCGTTGCAGATGCTCGACAAGATTAGCTGCGATGAGATTCGACATGATTTTATAGAAACCTAATATTTTTGCTGGACTGAACCCGCCTCTTTCCCACCGGAGGTCAGCGTACGAGTGAATGCAGTTTTTGTGCGCCCTCCGCCTGGCATAGCTCACGTTGCGTGTCCGAACGAGATCTGCCTGGGTTCATGGCGCCTTTCACACCGGCAGATCACATAAACATCGACGAACAAATGACAAGATCTGAATTTCTGCGCGAATGTGCTCGCGGAATAAATATTAAATAGCTATCCCATAGTGAAATGCATCGTCTAAATTGTTTGCGTCGCAGAGAATATCAAACTTGACCAAGACATAAATTACCCTCGCATCAGTTTGCAAATCGATCTTTATAACTAGAATAGATCAATCCATGATAATTATCTTCAATTTGGCGCACCAACTCTTGTATAGAATCATATAAATTACTTAAACTTATATACGTTACGACAACGTCAATTATTAACCTTCCCCGTCTCACTTGCATAACCATAATACGCATATCGATAGCGCCCATACTTCGATCCATACCCATAGCGATATGCCCTGGCATCCAATCCATTGAAGATTACGCCATTCACTTCAGCGTTGGATTGGCGAAGCTGCTTAGCTGATTCCGTGACCTCACCAATCGTCGTCTTCTCAAACCTTGTGACGAGGAACACAGTGCCGCAGCGTGCCGCCAGAATCGCCGTGTCAGATACCGCAAGCACCGGCGGGGTGTCAATCAGGACCAGGTCGTAACCCTCGCTGATTTCTTGCAGCAATTGCACCATGCGTTCATTGAGCAGCAGTTCCGCCGGGTTCGGTGGCAACCCCCCCGTGCTCAGGAAGTCAAGATTCTCGAAAACGCCTCGGTGTACGGCTTCGTCGAAGGTAACTCTTCCCACAAGCAAGTCGGAGAGCCCACACTGTCGCTCCATGCCAAAGTACTGGTTGAGATAGCCTTTACGCATATCCGCATCGACGAGCAGCACGCGCTTACCGCCGGTGGCCATAACCAGCGCCAGATTTGCAGAGACGAAGGATTTCCCAACGCCCGGCGTAGGACCAGTTAGTAGAACGCAGTTGTTGTCGGCGTCCAGCATTGCGAACTGCAGCGCCGTGCGTAGACTGCGCAGACTCTCGATCGACGAATCATTGGGATAAAGGTCTGCGAGCAGGAACCGTCCGCGCTTGCGCTGGCGGATTTCCTCACTAAGCATGCTCTGCTGCGGCGACAGAGGTACGGTGGCATAGACGTTCAGGCCACTGTGCTGCTCGATATCCTGGGAGTCAGTGATGCCGCCATAGAGTGCGTTGCGCACAAAGGCCGCTACCACGCCCAGCAGTGCCCCTAGAATGGCGGCGAGGGCAACGGTAAGAGCCTTCTTGGGCTTAATGGGTTGTTCTGGCACAGGTGCGTTGTCCAACAAGCGGACGTTGCCGACCTTGCCAGCCTTAACCAACTTGAGTTGCTGCATATTGTTGAGCAATCCAACGTATAGGTCATTGTTGACCTGAACATCGCGCATCAGACGTAGGATGTCCTGTTCTACGTTTGGAAAAGTTTTCATGCGAGCCGCCATGCGATCCGCTTTTGAACTTAATGTGGAAATTTGCTCATCAAGAGCCCGAATTCCTGGATGATTCTGGGTAAAGCGCGTCAGCAATTCTGTGCGCTTCTGCTTCAGCTCTAGCATGTTTGTTTCCGCCGATACGCTTTCCTGCAGAAAAGCCTTACCTTCCTCGCTCAAATTGAAAGTATTGCGTTTATTGCGCATATCGTTATACCTAACTTCCGCGCGCTCCAACTCAATTTTCAACTGAGGCAGAAGGTCACCGAGGAAGACCAGGGACTTTTCCGCTTCAGCGGCTTTACGCTTAATGTTCTGCGCAACGTATTCGTCCCCGATCTCGTTAAGGATACGAGCGGTGAGCGCGGGATTCGTACCTTCAAGCGAGGCACCGATGATGCCGCTTTGTTTGCCTTTCTCCGCGATCTTGAGCTGGTCCTGCAGATTTTCCAACGTCCGGAGCCGAGATGCGCGTAACAAGTTGAAGACGATGCCGGGCTTTGCGTTTAGCCCTGTCACTAACAAGGAGAAGTGCCCAGCATTCTGATCGACCTGCAGAAGCTCGCCAACTCGCCCTTCTAGAGGCTCGTCAAGACTACTTTGTTCGATACGATAGCGACCTTCACCGAGTGCCACCAGCTTGAACTCTACATCTTCCAAGGATTCCGGTACGTCGAACTGGTCCACGCTGATCGATTCCTTCGCCCAGGCAAAGCCACCGAAACCCATCAATCCTGGCTGGGAGAGGCCTCTACCCCTGCTGGCAATCCACGCTCCGACAAAGGGGAAGTAGTTCGGTTTAGCGCTGATATAAAGATGCAGGTTATCTACAGCCTTGCCCACCACCATGCGCGAGCGAAGGATTTCGATTTCTGCAGTGGCTTCGGCCTTAACGTCGAACAGGCTGGACACATCGCCCAATAGGCTCTTGGCACTATCGGGGTTGTCTTCCACTTGCACGAGAATGTCTGCCTGGTAGACAGGCCGGGCCAGAAAGGCATAGGCAACGCCAAGCGCCAGAATAGCGGCGGCAATCGTCGCGATCAGCCAGCGGCTGGCAAGCAGCACGTCCAAATACCGAACAAGATCGAATTCGTCTTCGGGCGGACCGGCAACTGCGACAGGGGAAGGATTCTGGTTCATTAGCTCTACTGCGAATCTGAATCTGTTAACGGAGCGCCTGGATGCGAGGCACCCAGGCTTCCACGCCGCGCTGAATCATCTGAAGCGCGTCTTCAAAGGCTGAACGTGCCTCCCGATACGGGTCTGGCACATCGAACTTGGCAAGCTCACCTACCCGAAACACTCGGCCCGTCGTTGCAGGATGCAAGCGCTGTATTTCCAGCCTTTGTGAGTTGTCCATTACGAGGATCAGGTCGGCATGCCTGGCCAGATTGCCACTCAGTTGCTGGGCGCGATGGCTGGTGATATCCAGACCCATTTCGCTCATTAGCGCGACCGCGTGCGGCTCGGCTGGCTGGCCAACGAGTGCGCTCAGACCGGCCGAGACAACGCTGGTCTCAGGCAGCGCTTGCTTGAGTAGGCCTTCCGCCATCGGGCTCCGGCAGATATTTCCGATGCATACCACGAGTACGGTCTTAATCATTTGACCGTATTCGCGGTGGCGTTGAAGAAATTTCCGCTCGGGATCAACTGATTGATCACGCGGCTCCAACGGACTACACCGGCCGCATCGACGTACACAACGTCTTTCGGCCTTAGTTCGAACGATTCCGCAAGCGCCAGTGAAGCCGGAGACTTTCCGTCAAGGTGGAATATCTCCGCCTCGCCCTCCTCGCCCCTGCGAATCACATAGAGCTCTTTAGCGTCGGCTGAGACTGGATTCACACCGCCCGCTTCGCCAATAGCTTCGTTCAACGTCAGACGACCGTTGCGCGGAAGGACGACGGAGGGGCGAACGACTTCACCCGTAACGAACACTTTGCTGTCTTCTCGCTGCTCAACACGCAGAATGTCGCCATTTCGCAGCAGGACGCGTGCGGGGTCAATGCCTTTGCGCAGGAGAGCAGGTAGATCGACTACGTAGTTCTTGCCATCTCGCGCGATGCGGATACGGCTATTGTCACCCGTTGTTACATTGATCCCGCCGGCGCGATTCAGCGCCTCAACGAGCGTCATTGGCACGTCGTCAATATTCTGCGGACCAGGCACCTTCACTTCCCCATCCAAGTAGACGCGTTTGCTGCGAAACGCCAGCACACGCACTGTCACCTGAGGCAGGTTGACCACACTCTTGAGTTGTGTGGTCAACTCACCCCGAATTTCATCAGGGGTCTTCCCAAGGACAGTCACCACCCCTGCGTACGGAAACTGAATCGTGCCCTTAGGGCTAACCACATACCCAGGAACATTGGGTGCGCCACCAACGGCGGGAATCTCATATGCGTTGCCAATAGTGTAGGTCTGCGTGGGAAACACCAGCTCGGGATGGTCCCATACGACGATGGAGAGAATATCGCCTATGCCAACCGTATAGGCGCCCCCCGTGCCGAACAGGTCTTGGATATCGTCATTCGCCGGCTTGTTACTAGCCTTCATAGCGCGCACCAACGCTGGCGTAATCTGGGTGACCTTTGGTACCGATTCCGGATCCTTCGGATCGAGCGGGCGCTGCGGATCAAACCGCATCCCCGGCGCAAGTGCGCAGGATGCAAGTAGTGGAACCGTCCCCAGCAACAGCAATGCTCTACGGAAATACGGAAGGCTTGAAAGCTTGAACACGTGTAGATAATTCCCTTGATACCCGAAGGTCCGCGCACCCGTCGGTTGCCCGGTCCAGGATTGCTGCGACGGATCCGCTTGTCCAACACGGCACGCTTCGGTGCCTCTCCGCTTCTTTTGCCTGCCGGGCGGATACGAACTTTGCGGCGATGATTTTTTTCTGCCTTCACACATTGCTTTCGCACTGCATCAGATCGTGAAGACCGGCGAAGTGTATGGCGCTTGCGGGTCTGTCTTCAAGGCAAAGCGGCCGTTTTTGCCCTGTTTTCTATCCCCCCTGAAGAGTGGACCCGACAATAGTGGGGATGCCCCCAAAAGGGGTAATACAGCACAATCCGGCTCACGTTCATGATGGAAAAATCCGTCGCTAAGTTGAGTGTTTAACCCGTTTGGGCCATCCTTTTTTGCGTGGTGCTTTTTCCGTTTTTTTGCCGATTTTTTTCCTGTTCTTTCCGGCCACGTTTTTCTCCACGCGAAGGCGGCTATGCGCCGCGAATTTCGGTATCCCACCAAGGTGGGGATAGATTCAATTCGGCAAGACGCGGCGCTTCGTGTATGCCGGTGCCGGATACCGGAGTCGCGCGTGTGCACGTGGGGTGCTACTGCAACGGGGGATACCTGGCATGGCGTCGACCGGCGCACTTCACTTGCCGATGCATCGCAAAAAAAGAGGGTGTAGGCGCGGGGAGTGCCTACACCCTATCGGGAATTAGCAAGGGGTCACGCTTGCCGGGTTGCATTATTGATGGGTGCACCGAGCACAGTTACCCTGCTTAGGTGGGCCCCACGCTAATGGGGGGAAAGCCGTGAATTTCGCCTGCCGATGGCTTGCAGGGCGCGCTTTGGCGGATTGCGTGAATGCCCTGCGATTCCCTCTGCGGTTGTGCTTGCCGCCTTACCCTGCGCAAGAGTGGGGCCTACCAAGGCAGGGTACCGACCAGCGCTTTGCCAGAGCAGACTTGCGCCCAGACACACGATGGTCAAGGCACCGGTTTGCCGGCGCTGCGATGTGCGCCTCACAGGAGTTGGCGCTGATCGCGCGCCGCGGGCATTGCGTGCCACCTGGAAGGGCGGAAGCAAATGCAGGATTCAAGTTCTACCAACAGCGGTGTGCTGGCGGCACGCGCGGCGAGCGGGTCTGGCGAGGCCTGGGTCGAGGCGCACCTGACGCCGTCGGGCTGGACCTATGGCAGTTACAAGGATGCGGATGCGGGGCCGGTGCTGGTTCCGGCGCCAAGCGAGTCGGTGCTGACGGTGCGGCGGCATTACATCGTCAGTGGCGCGGCGGCGCCCAAGCGGCTCAGCGAGGTCCGTACCACGCGGGCGGATTCCGCGCGGGAGATCATTCGGCTGCTGGAGGCGTTTGGCGAACCGCATTTCAATATCAGAACGCCCCACGTGCCGAGAACGCCCGGAGGATCGCTCTGATTGTCCGGTGTTGAAGTCGCGCTGCCGGACTGATCATGGCAGCCGCAGGATAGCCGGATCTGCGCGCACGGATAGCGATCGCGACGCATCCGGCGATATCGGCGGCGGGCTGGACGCTTCGGCCAGCACATAGTGCCTGGCATGAATTCCGCGGCACATGCGCTGTCGATGCCAGACATTGCACCCGGTGCCCCCTCCCCTTTGCCGTCACAATCGACGCGCCCCCAGAACATTTAGAACATTTCGCGTACAGCCCGCGCCGGTCATCGCCGCCAAGTGGGGGACGCACGCCCAGCCCTTAGCCGAAAGGATGAGGGGGCTACGGCAAACGGCGCATTGACGCGACCTGCCCCGCGGCTAACATCGGCTTTAGGCCTGTGGCAATGGGCTTGGCGGGCTTGGAGAGATCGCTTAAATAGCGCAAAGAGCCCCAAATTGGCGCCAACGTACGCGAATGGGCAAACGAAGGTATCCTAGCCACCGCGTTTAAAGCGCCTTGGACAGCATACGTATACACTGCCGGTTTATTTGGGCAACGGTTTGCCCGCGCTACCGGCGGCGCGCATTGCGCTGTAGCCATGCATGCGCGACCCAATCGATGAGACAAGGCAGTAAGAATATGAAAGTTTCAACCACCAACGTTCTCAACATCCTCGAGCAGGACGAAATTGCGACGGTGCAGGATCTCGCGCGTACGATTTCCAACCCCCGCGGCTTTGTGCTGCTGCGCACCGCCTTTGCGCTGATGGCAGCCGTGGCGGTGCTGTGCTTTGCGGCCGACAGCTTCCACCTGGATGGATTCCACAGCGTGGGGATTGGCGCGGCGGCGCTGGCGGCCGTGTTGTTTTTGGCGGAACGCCGCGCGTTCGGTAACCGTGACGAGTTCGAGGTGTCCGCGGAGCAGGTGACCGTGCTGCGCGCCGAGCTTCGCCCGGAGATGTTCAGCAAGCTGGAGGAGCTTGCCGTCCGCCTGACCCACGATGGCCCGGGCGATGGCGTGATCCGGGCTCGTACCTTGTGGCTTTTCCTGTCCGAATCCGTGGCCAGCGATACCCTCAAGCGCAGGAATGCCCGCGGCCCGGCCCAGGAGTCGAAGGCGGGCTGATTCACGCGGGCTCGCCGGGGCGGCGCCTGCCGCCCTCTATTTGTCTGTTTTTAGTCACTTTTCGTGACGCTCCGCGTTCTCGTCCCAGGAAGGCTGCGGAGGGCTGTTGGGAAGGCATTGTCATCGCCTTCCCCCGTGGCGGGGGCCCGGCCTCCTGTCGCCATTTGCGCGGCCTCTTCTTCAAGCGCCATCGCCCGGCGGCGTTCCCTGATTGATACCCCTCCTCCGGGTGCCCCGCTTTCTCGTTTTCCCTCCCTGCCTTCCGGCGTCCTCCCCTTTAGCGGGGTATGGCATCTGTTGCCAGGCAGCATAATCGCCGCCGATCAAGCAAGACACGGGTGCATTCTTCATGGAGGAGGCGCCAGGGCGGCGCCGTCTGCCCTTTGTGCTTTGCCCGGGAACAATGGATTCGTACAGGAAGCAAGATCATGTGGATATATTTGCCGGGATTCCTGCTCTTTGAACTGCTGTGGTTTCTCCCTTACCGGAAGGTGTTCAAGGCTGCGCATTTCAGCGGCCATTACGCTTATCTTGCCTTGCTTCCTGTCGTCGGCCCGATGATCTGCATCTGGATCCTGGCTTATCGGCCTTGGCCTCTTAAGGCCAGGCTGGTCCGCATCTATTCAACCCAGTGACGATTTGCCGCCCCGAAGAACATGCCGGTCTGCTGGCCGGGCTTCTCTTGCCGAAGCATGTGGATCGGGCGCTTTGCCGACCCGCGCCGGCATTGGGAAGAACCGGGAATCTCCCCGGCGCTGCCCCAGCCGTGCATGTGGCTGTGATGTTGCGGCAAGCCGGATGAGAAGCACTCGCCTGACGCATCGATGATGTGTCAGGCGGCCTGGACATAAGAGCGCGGCCAGGCGCGCCTGCCGCGCGAAGCCTTTGGTGAAGAATTTCAGGGGCATGCGGCACCCGGCAGCCGCCGCCATGACACGTTACGGCATGCATGCGAGAAGCCCATTTTTTGCCGTGAGGGGGACTCATGCAACACCCGGAAACATTTACCAGTCAGGAACTGGACCAATACTTTGCGTCCTATGTCGGTATGGAAGGGGGCAACCCGCAGGCATCCGTCTGGATCTGCGACCGGAGCCCGCATCCGTGGCTGGAGCCTCTTGCCAGGCCGTTGCAGCCGCGCACGGCGCCGCCCGCATGGGATGCGGCGTTTCGCGCGCGGCATCTGGAGGACATGGGCAAGTGGCTTCATCATCAGCGTATCGCGCGCTTCATGGCAGCAGCCCGGGCAGAGGCGCTGGGTGTCGCTCTGGGCGACGACGACTGGCGGCACTATTACCGGAGCCAGCTCTACGCGCCCGATGGCTACGAGTTCAAGCTGAACCTGTTTCCCTTGCCCGCGCAGCTCGATGGCCTGATGCCCTGGTCCAAGGTGTTTCGCGGCCAGGCGGCGCTTGTGCCCAAGCATCGCTACCTGGCACTGTGCCGGCAGGGTGGGCGCTTTCATTTTCTGCAGCACATGCGTGCGCGCTGGCGGCCGAAGATCGTGGTCTGCATGGGCTATCGCCATGCCGACGATTACCTGCGCGCTTTCGGGTTGCAGGGGCTGGAAGGTGAGGATCTGCTGCTGCAGCCGGCGGATCAGGTGAAGATATTGCGCGTGTTCGTGAAGGACGGCACGAAGTGGATCATCTGTCCGGCGCTGGCGGGCCCCGAGGGACTGACTTCCGATGTGCTGCTGAATGCCTTCGGCAAGTTGCTTGCCGCCAGCCTGCTGCCGGATGACTTCGGTGGGCTGCCGTCGCGCCGAGCCGGCTCGGATTGCCGCTGCCCTCCGGCGTTCCCCGCGCTCGCGCCGGGCACTGCCTGGGAGCCTGCTGCCTGACACCGGCTGCCTGTTTTCAAGGCAGGCCATTTCCGCGATTGCCAGCTGCCGGGTTATACCCGGCACAGTCCGGCGATATCCGGCGCGGCGCCCTTGCCCCTGATTTCCGAACCAACGTCACTGGGGCCGCCCTGGCCCTGCCCGAAGCCCTGTCCCTAGCCCTGTCCCTAGCCCTGCCCCAATTCGCGCGCTGACCCAGCCTTGCTCCAGCCTTGACTTCGCTCCTTTCATTCTGTAATTTCTGTCTTCACAGAAACAACAGAATTAACAGGTGACCTATGAAGGTTCTTGTTGCCGGGGCCAGCGGGCTGATCGGATCGGCCGTGGTGGCCCGCCTGCTGGCGGATGGGCACCAGGTGGTGGCGCTGGCGCGGCGGCTGGCGCATTTGCCGCGCCATCCGCGGCTGCATCGTATCGGCGCCGATTTGTCCGGCTGGACCACGCCAGCGCATTGGCAGGCGGCCTTGCGCGGCGTGGATGCGGTCCTGAATGCGGTGGGGATTTTTCGGGAGCAGGGGCGGCAGCGCTTCCAGGCCTTGCATGTGGAGATGCCGTGCGCGCTGTTCATGGCCTGCGAGCGGGCTGGCGTGCGCCGGGTGGTGCAGGTTTCCGCGCTGGGGGCCGGGCCCGATGCCGCCACGGCTTACTGGCGCAGCAAGGGCTTGGCGGACCAGGCTTTGCGGGCGAGCACGCTGGACTGGCTGATCGTGCAGCCGTCGCTGGTGTACGCGCCGGCCGGCCGCAGTGCGGCATTGTTCCGCCGGCTGGCGGCGTTGCCTTTGCTGCCGGTGCCGGCCGGCGCCGGGCATGTGCGGCCCATCTATCTGGACGACGTGGTGGCGCTGCTGCGCCATGCGCTCGACCCGCATTGCCCGGGGCGCCGCGCCGTGGCGGCGGTGGGGCCGGTGCGGCTGGGGCATGCCGGCTGGCTTGGGGCGCTGCGGCGCGGCATGGGCATGCGGCCGGCGCGCGTGCTGCGCGTGCCCGGCTGGCTGGCCGGCGCGGCGGCGGCATTGCTGGGCCGGTTCCCGGGCAGCCTGGTGGACCGCGACAGTCTTGTCATGCTGCATAGCGACAACAGCGCCAGCCCGCACGCCGCCGCTGCGCTGGCCGGGCGCCCGCTGCGCGATCCCGGCCGCTTCGCTACCCCCGCGGAGCGGCTTCCTGCCTTGCTGCATTGGCATCTGTGGGTGGCCCGGATGGTCATTGCGGCGGTGTGGCTGGCCACGGCCTATGTCTGCTTTGCAGACCTGGACGCCGGCACCGGGCTGCTGCGCGATGCCGGGCTGCCGCTGGCCTGGCGCGCGCCCCTGGTCTGGCTGGGCGGCGGCCTGGACCTGGCGCTCGGCGTGCTGGTGCTGTGGCGCCCCACGCGCGCGGTATGGGCGGCGCAGGCCGCGCTGGTGCTCGGCTATACCGCGCTGATTACCTGGCTGCTGCCGGTCTGGTGGCGCCATCCGTTCGGGCCGGTGCTAAAGAACCTGCCGATGCTGGCGTGGTTCGCCCTCTTCCTGCAACTCGACCGCCATGCGCAAATCGAGGAGCAAGCATGACTTACCTGATCGTCAAGTGGCTGCACATCCTGTCCGCCACGTTTATGTTCGGCACGGGCTTTGGCACGGCCTTCTATATGTTCTTTGCCAACCGTAGCCGCAATGTACAGGCCATGGCCGTGGTGACCCGCTGGGTAGTGCGCGCGGATGCCTGGATCACCGCGCCGGCGGTGGTCTTCCAGCCGTTGAGCGGGCTGTACATGATGCACGCGGCGGGGTATCCGCCGTCGGCCATGTGGCTGTGGGTATCGGTCTCGCTCTACGCGCTGGCCGCCGCCTGCTGGCTGCCGGTGCTGTGGCTGCAATGGCGGATGCGCGATATGGCGGCGGAGGCGGCGCGGGCATCGGGCTCCGCCACGGGCGTGGATGGCCTGCCGGCAAGTTACTGGCTGTATGAGCGGATCTGGGTGGTGCTGGGTTTCCCGGCGTTCGGCGGGCTGCTGGCGGTGTACTGGCTGATGGTGAGCAAGCCGGCCTGACTGCCGGCGCGCCGGCGGCGCTGGACGGGCAAGGAGCAACGTGCAACGTGCAACGTGCAACGGCAGGCAATATGCCGCGATCGGTCTTTGGTAGGATAGCCAATCGACGCTGACCAGGAAGCGCGACAAGCCCCGGCCTTTCAGGCCGAGGAAGGATAGCGCGGACGCCGCAGGCGGTCTTGCCAAGGCGTCGATTGCTGATACGATTTGCCCATGCGACGTCTACAAGCCTTTAAGTTCGAATTGATGCCAAACGGCCAGCAGCAGCGCGATATGCGCCGCTTTGCTGGATCGTGCCGCTTTGTATTCAACAAGGCATTGGCGTTGCAGAAGGAGCGCTACGAGCAAGGCGAGAAGAAGTTGGGTTATGCCGGACTGTGCAAGCTGCTCACCAATTGGCGCAGCGGGACGGAAACTCCGTGGCTCAAGGACTCGCCGACGCATCCGCTGCAGCAAGCGCTCAAGGACTTGGAACGAGCCTACGCAAATTTCTTCGCCAAACGGGCTGACTTCCCGCGTTTCAAGAAGAAGGGGCAGGCCGAGAGCTTCCGCTACCCCGATCCGAAACAGGTCAAGCTGGATCAGGGCAATAGTCGCATCTTCCTGCCCAAGCTCGGCTGGCTGCGCTATCGCAACAGTCGGCACGTGCTGGGCACGGTAAAGAACGTCACCGTCAGCCAGTCGTGCGCCAAATGGCACGTGTCCATCCAGACTGAGCGCGAAGAGGGGAAACCTGTCGCGCAGGCCACGAGCGCCGTCGGTATCGACATGGGTATCGCCCGCTTCGCTACGCTCTCCGATGGTACGTTCTATTCGCCGCTCAACAGCTTCAGGCGCCACGAAACCGCCTTGCGCAAAGCGCAGCGGGCAATGAGCCGCAAGACAAAGTTCAGCAGAAACTGGAAGAAGGCCAAAGCCCGAGTCCAGCGCATTCACGCCCGCATCGGCAACGCCCGCCGCGACTACCTGCACAAAGCCACGACCACGATCAGCAATAACCACGCGATTGTGTGCATCGAGGACCTGCGGGTTAGCAATATGTCCAAGTCAGCGGCGGGTACTAGTGAGGAGCCGGGCAAGCGTGTTCGGGCCAAGTCCGGCCTGAACAAAGCCATCCTCGATCAGGGGTGGTACGAGTTCCGTCGTCAACTGGATTACAAGCTGTCATGGAATGGCGGGTATCTCGTCGCAGTGCCGCCGCAGAACACAAGCCGAACATGTCCGTGCTGCGGGCACGTCTCGGCGAGCAACCGCCGGACACAAGTGCGCTTCGCGTGCGTGGAATGCGGCTTCGAGGAACATGCCGACCTGGTCGGCGCGATCAACGTTTTAAGGGCGGGACACGCCCAGTTCGCCTGTGTCCCACGAGGGGATTCCCCTTTGGGTCAAGTGAGCGGTGCAGCAATGCCGCCAGCAGCAGGAACCTACCGAAGCGACCCGGATGCCGGCACGATGCCGCCGCTGGGCGCAGTAGGAATCCCCTCCCTTTCCGCGCAAAGCGCGGCAGCCGAAGGCTGAGGGAGGGGAGGATGTCAACGGGAGTCGAACAGCCAATGCCCCAGATTGACCTGAGAACAACGGTGATGCTTGCGTCGATCATGTCGATCCTGATGTCGGCCGTCCTGTTATCGGCGTATTTTAGTTTTCCCCCGGGGCGATCAAGGGCATCGGGTACTGGGTGTCGGGCTCGTTGATCCTGGTGGTGACGCCGGTGCTGTTCTGGCTGCGGGGCATCGCCCCGGACTGGCTGTCGATCGTGGTGGCCAACGGGCTGATGATCGTCGCCATGGGCTTGTGGATGCTGGCTACGCAGGCGTTCTACGGGCGGCCGCAAACACCCAGGCTGGTTGCCGGGGCCGCCGTGGCCACTACCGTGCTGGTGGCCTGGTTCGCGTTTGTGGAACCGAGCTACGGCGCGCGGCTGCTGATCGTGACCTTTGTCGTGGCGTGCTTCTACGCTACGCTGAGCGTGCTGATCCTGCGCCAGGGCGATCGCCATTTCAGCACGTATTTCTTCGGCGGCCTGATGATCGTCCAGACGCTGGTGGTGCTGATGCGCTTTGCCACCGGCCTGGTCGGGGGCCTGCCGAATCCAACGCTCTTCGCCTCCGACGACGTTGTCCAGACGATCTACCTGGCGTCTTACACGTTCATGGACCTGGCGCTGTCGGTTGCCTTCATGCTGGTGGTGACGCGGCGCGTGCATCTGGAACTCGAGACGCTGTCCAGAACCGATCCGCTGACGCAGTTGCTCAATCGCCGTGCCCTGTACGACGCCGGCAAGGTTGAGCTGGCGCGCATGCATGACCACGGGGACGAGATGACGCTGCTGTTGATCGACCTTGATCATTTCAAGCGCATCAACGATAGCCTGGGGCATGCGGAAGGCGACCGGGTGCTGACGGATTTCTCGGCCATGCTCAAGCGCGAGCTGCCCGCCAATGCCTACCCCGGCCGCTTTGGCGGCGAGGAGTTCCTGGTGCTGCTGCCCCACACCGGCATGGGCGCCGCGCTTGGCCTTGCGGAGCGCCTGAGGGCCACCTCTTCCCGGTACTTCGGCAGGCGCGTTGCCGACCTGACCATCAGCATCGGCGTGGCCTGCGTGGACGAGGCGGATACGCGCCTAGTTGCCACCATCGGCCGCGCGCTGTACCGGGCCAAGAGCAGTGGCAGAAACCGGGTGGAAGTGATGATAAAAGCGGCCGGAGCTTAGCTTCTGTCACGCCTTAGTGCGATCCTGTTAGATGTATTAATTCAGCGAAATCCTGCAGGCCAAATTGATAACCGTGCTGATCATCTTTCAGGCATGGCACCAGGAACGCCATCGCGCAGACGACTTCCGCCCGTTTGGCCTGCCGCTTATACAGCTTCGCACCGGCTACCGTCACATCCTGCTAGATGGAAAAAAGTCCGACAGGTCCAACACAATTGCACACACTATCCCAGTGCCAATGTCACTTAGCGGACGTACTTGCAATTACCGTAGCCACAAAAATGAGTCACCCGCCACAAAAAATAGCTGCAGTTGTCGCGACGCCCCCATATGCCGCCACCGACAGCAAAATATCGGTAGTAATGCACCCGTGCTCGGGCTCAGATCAGCCATCCAGATATGCCGGCCATAAATAACGCGATGGCACCAAAATGGAATGAAAACGCCCCTAAATTTCCCCCACATAGCCGATTAA
>NZ_JARJLM010000713.1 GCF_029335485.1 Cupriavidus basilensis | reverse complement strand
CCCACGCGCCGCGTTAAGATGCAAGGCAAACAATAATCAAAGGCATCGAAAGGGGGGAGCATGAGCGAATCCACGGGTGTACGCCTGCTTGCCATCAGTACGGGCAAGGCCGTGCCGCTGTTCGTGGCGGCCGTGGGAACCGAAGCGGTAGTGATGTCGGGCATCCGCAAGCATCCGCTCAGCACCCTGCTGCATCCGCTTGCGGTGCAGGTGCGCCCGCTCGGCGTGGCCGGCGACGAGCAGGCCGACCTGAGCGTGCATGGCGGCCTGGACAAGGCGGTCTACGCCTACCCGGCCGAGCACTATGCCTGGTGGAACGAACGGCGCCGCGAAGCGCGCCTGCCCGACGCCGACAAGCCGCTCTCCTTCGGCGCCATGGGCGAGAACCTGACCCTGGAAGGCCTGCTCGAGACCGGCCTATGGATCGGCGACCGGCTGCTGATCGGCGAGGTGGTGCTGAAGGTGGAGTCTCCCCGCCAGCCCTGCTACAAGTTCAATGCCGCGATGGGTTACCGTCATGCGGTCAGGGATATGGTGCAAAGCGGCTATTCCGGCATCTACCTGAGCGTGGAGACGCCGGGCGAGCTCCAGGCCGGCGCCGCGGTACGCATCGCGCCGGGACCGCGCGAAGTGTCGATGGAAAGCATCAACGCCCGGCGCCGCAATGGACGCCAGAGCGTGCTTTTCTGATAATGTTTGGCTCGCGATACAAGCAGGCAATATCCCCGTGCTGTAATACTTTGTAATGCCAGACATGGGGCCGGCACTAGCGGCCTGAGCGCTTGATCCTGTACTAGTAGCAGTTTGTCGCGGCGCGGCACCGGTTCCCAGAAACCGGGCCGCCGGGGAGCGGGCGCTTCGTGCGCGCACTGTAAGAGAGTCCACACATGAAAACGAACGGGATCGACCAGGCCAAGGGCTTTGTCGACGGTAAGTGGAGTCCGGCCACGGGGACCGGCAAGGGGCGTGTTTCGCCATGGTTGACCGGCGCGATCCTGGCGGCGCTGGCCGTGGGCGGGTGGCTTGGCTGGCGTGCCTGGCTGGCGCCCAGGCCCGCGCCCAAGGCGGCGCCGGTGGTGGTGGTGAGCACTGCCGTGGTGCAGCAGGGAGACATCCCGCTGCGGGTCACCGCCAATGGCACGGTGAGCGCGCTGGCTACGGTGGAAGTGCGCCCGCAGGTGTCGAGCACGGTCAGGGCGGTCCATATCAAGGAGGGACAGACCGTCAAGCCGGGCGATCTGCTCTTTACGCTCGATACCCGCATGGACGAGGCCAATCTCGCCAAGGCGCAGGCCCAGCTGATGCGCGACCAGGCCGATCTGCACGATGCGCGCCGCACGCTGGCGCGCAGCAACGAGCTGCTGGAGCGCAACTTCATCTCCAAGAGCGCGGTGGACACTGCCCAGGCCAAGCAGGACGGCTTCGAAGCCACCATCCGCGCCGACCAGGCCGCCATCGAGGCCAGCCGCGTGGCGGTCAGCTACGGCGCCATCCGCGCTACCATCGGCGGGCGTACCGGGGTGATCAATATGTTCCCCGGCTCGCTGGTGACGCCCACCAGCACCCTGCCGATGGTCACCATTGCCCAGGTGCAGCCGATTGCCGTTACCTTCACCCTGCCCGAGCGGCAGCTGGCGGCGCTGCGCGAGGCACTGCGCGCCGGCCCGGTGACGGTGACCGCGCTGCCCAACGACGGCAGCAAGACGCCGGTGACCGGCAAGATCAGCTTTGTCGACAATACGGTGGACCCGCAGTACGGCAGCATCCGCATCAAGGCGCAGTTCGACAATGAAGAGCAGCGCCTGTGGCCCGGTACCTATGCCAACGTGGAGGCCGTGGTGCAGACCCTGAAGGGCGCGCTCTCGGTGCCGCCGCAGGCGGTGGTGACCGGTCCCGAGGGGCGCTTCGTCTACGCCGTGCAGGCCGACAGCCGCGTCAAGCCGATGCCGGTGACGGTACGGGTCTCGACCGCCGGCGCCGCCGTGATCGAGGGTGTGCCGCCGGGCACGCGCGTGGTGGTGGAGGGTACGCAGAACCTGCGCGCGGGCAGCCTGGTGCGCGAGGTGGCGCCCGCCGCGGGCGCCGGCAAGGCGGATGCCGCCAGCGCAGCCGCCGCCGCCGCCAACGGCAAGCATTGAGCCCAGGGCACTGACACCACACTGACACCATGAACCTGTCCGAGCTCTGTATTCGCCGTCCGGTGATGACGATACTGCTGTGCCTGGCGGTGATCGTCACCGGCATCGCGCTGTATCCCACCATCCCCATCGCGGCGCTGCCGTCGTTCAATTCGCCGGTGATCCAGGTCACCGCCACGCTGCCCGGCGCCAGCCCCGAGACCATGGCCGCCTCGGTGGCGACCCAGCTGGAAAAGCAGTTCGCCACCATTCCCGGCGTGTCGGTGATCAGCTCGTCGAACACGCTCGGCAATTCCAGCATCACCATCGAGTTCAACAACGACCGCGACATCGACGCCGCGGCCGTGGACGTCCAGGCGGCGCTGTTCCGCGCCCAGCGCGCGCTGCCGATCGAGATGACGGTGCCGCCGTCGTACCGCAAGGTCAATCCGGCCGATGCGCCGGTGCTGCTGCTGGCGATCAATTCGCCGGCCATGAGCCTGGCCGAGCTCAACGCCTTCGGCGACAACCTGATCTCGCCCAGCCTGGCCACGCTGCCGGGCGTGGCGCAGGTGCAGGTGTTCGGGCAGAAGCGCTTCGCCGTGCGCGTGCGCGCCCACCCGGACGCCCTCGCCGCGCGCGGCCTCACGCTCGACGAGCTGGCCACCGCGCTGAACCGCGCCAACGCCAACACGCCGGTGGGCACGCTCGACGGCGCGCGCCAGACGCTGACCATCCAGGCCAACCGGCAGCTCGCCAGCGCCGATGCCTTCCGCAACATCATCGTGGCCAGCCAGCCCAGCGGCGCGCTGGTGCGCCTGTCGGACGTCGCCGAGGTGGAGGACAGCGTCGAGACCATCAAGACCGGCAGCTGGCTCAACAACGAGCGCTCCATCGTGCTGGCCGTGCTGCGCCAGCCCGATGCCAACACGGTGGCGGTGGTGGACGCCATCAAGAAGGCGCTGCCGCGCCTGATCCAGCAGATGCCGGACTCGGTCAATGTGAACGTGGTCAACGACCGCTCGCAGTCGATCCGCGAATCCATCCACGACGTGCAGTTCACGCTGGCCCTGACCGTCGGGCTGGTGGTGATGGTGATCTTCCTGTTCCTGCGCCGCGCCGCCGCCACGCTGATCCCGACCGTGTCGCTGCCGATCTCGCTGATCGGCACGGTGGCGCTGATGAAGGCCTTCGGCTACAGCCTGGACAACGTCTCGCTGCTGGCCATCACGCTCGCCGTGGGCCTGGTGGTGGACGATGCCATCGTGATGCTGGAGAACATCGTGCGCCACATCGAGGAAGGCGTGCCTCCGCTCAAGGCCGCGCTGGCCGGCTCGCGCGAGATGGGTTTCACCATCCTCTCGATCTCGATCTCGCTGGTGGCGGTGTTCATCCCCATCTTCTTCATGCCGGGCGTGATCGGCCTGCTGTTCCATGAGTTCGCCGCGGTGGTGTCGCTGTCCATCCTGGTCTCGGCGGTGGTGTCGCTGACGCTGATCCCGATGCTGTGCGCGCGCTTCCTGTCGGCCGAGAACGTGCCGATCGACGAGTCGCAGCACGCCTATGGCGATCGCGCCGGCGCGAGCCATGCGCCGGCGATCGCGCAGAAGCAGACCATCGGCCTGCGTTCCACCCAGTGGTTCGAGAACCTGTTCGAGTTCACCCTGCACCGCTACGCGCGCGGGCTCGACTGGTGCCTGGCGCACCGCAAGTCGGTGCTGGCGGTGGCCGGCCTGACCTTCGTGCTGACCGCCGTGCTGTTCGCGACCATTCCCAAGGGCTTCTTCCCGGAAGAAGACATCGGCCAGATCCAGGTCAACGCCGAAGGCCCGCAGGATATTTCCTTCGACGCCATGGCCGACCGCCTGCGCAATGCCGCCGAGCGCATGCGCAAGAATCCCGCGGTGAAGAGCATCGTGGTGTCGATTGGCGGCGGCCCCTCCCCTGCCATCAACACCGGCCGCATGTTCGTGGAGCTCAAGCCGCTCGGCGAGCGGCCCCGCATGGCCAAGGTGGTGGAATCGCTGCGCCGCGACGTCGCCGGCGTCGCCGGCCTGGCGGTCTACTTCTCGCCGGTGCAGAACCTGCGCCTGGGCGGCCGCCAGAGCAAGAGCCGCTACCAGTACACGCTGCAAAGCGTGAAGCCCGGCCAGTTGCAGGAATACTCCGACAAGCTGATGGTCAGGATGCGCGCCGACCCCCTGTTCCGCGACGTCACCAGCGATTCGCAGCAGTCGGGCCTGGAGGCGCAGCTCTCCATCGACCGCGACAAGGCCAACGCGCTCGGCGTGCAGATCCAGGACGTGCGCCAGGCGCTGTATTCCGCCTTTGGCGAGCGGCAGGTGTCCACCATCTACACGCCGATCGACAATTACTACGTGATCCTGCAGGCCGCCGATATCGACCGCGCCGACGAGACCGCGTTCTCCAAGATCTACGTGCGCAGCAAGACCGGGCAGATGGTGCCGCTCTCGGCCTTCGCCACCACCGAGCGCCGGGTTGGCCCGATCGCCGTGAACCACCAGGGCCAGCTGCCTTCGGTCACGGTGTCGTTCAACCTGGCGCCGGGCGCGGCGCTGGGCGATGCCTCGTCCAGGATCGACGCCTACAAGCAGGAGGTCGCCATGCCGACCTCGATCTTCACCAGCTGGGGTGGCGATGCGGCGGTGTTCCAGTCGTCGCAGGCGACCCAGGTGCTGCTGCTGGTGGCAGCCATCGCGGTGATCTACACGCTGCTGGGCGTGCTGTACGAAAGCTATATCCACCCGCTCACCATCCTGGCGGGTTTGCCGTCTGCGGCCGTCGGCGCGCTGCTCACGCTGTTCATCTTCAACGTGGAGCTGTCGCTGATCGCCACCATCGGCGTGCTGATGCTGATCGGCATCGTCAAGAAGAACGCCATCATGATGATCGACTTCGCGCTGGCGGCGCAGCGCGAGCAGGGCATGGACCCCGCGTGCGCGATCCGGCAGGCCTGCCTGCTGCGCTTCCGCCCGATCATGATGACCACCTTCGCCGCCGTGATGGGGGCGCTGCCGCTGGCCCTGGGCCTGGGCGCGGGCGCCGAGCTGCGCCAGCCGCTGGGCCTGGCGGTGGTGGGCGGCCTGCTGTTCTCGCAGGTGATCACGCTGTTCATCACGCCGGTGATCTACCTGGCGCTGGATCGCTTCTCGGGCACCGGCCCGCTGCAGATCGACGCCGAAGGCAATCGTTTGCCGGCGCTGGTGGGCGGGGAGCCGGCGCAGCAGCACTAAGTTTTTTTCTTACTTGGGCCCGCCAAGCGGAGCCCAAGTATTCCCCGCGCAATGGCAATCGTTCCTGGTCGATGTGCAATGGCGATGCGCGCTACTGGCAAACAGCAAATCTGCAGCCGTTTGCAGATACGAATTCACTTGATTGACACATTCTTGACGGCTGGCAATATGCTGTTCACAACCCATGCCTGAACAGCCGCTGTATCGTTGAGATCGCCGTCGAAGGTGAACTTCGGCACATAAGGCTCATTGTCTCCGCGGTTACGGTTCCTCCAAACCTTGAGTGGAATCCACATTTTCGCCGTGCTTGGAAGCGATACGTCCGCTATGTCCGAATATCGCGTATCCGCGCTGGTCACGCTCCCAACGTGAACCGCTCCGGGAATGCTTAACACCATGTCCACAAAGTCCAGGCAAGCGCTCGCGCAGTTCGAGCCCGCGACCAGTACAAGCTTGCCGGCAAAGGGACGGCCAGGCTCAGCCAGTTCATCCAGCGGCACATCCATTTGCTCGATGAACGTCTGGCCGAGCGATGCGGCTTCATTCATGCGGGACAGGAGGGTGTCCAGGAGTCTGTAAGTCAGGCTTGCCGGGCCTTCCGTCTGAGTGAGCTCCGTCTTGTGTGCCTCAAGCGCTTCGCGGGCGGTCGCAGAAACGCGCCAGTACGCCTTGGACTCTACTTGTTCGGATGAGGGTGTCCGCTTTATGGCATCCTTGAATAGCGCCGACAGGACTTGGTAGCCTACCAACGTTCTTCCGCCGTTATTGCCTCGTATGTCAAGCACCACGGCATCGGCTTCTCCCAGGCCCCGGACCTTGTTCATCAGTCTTTCGAACGATGCGATGTCTTTGCTACTCGACAAGGTGAAATCCGTAGCATGAATCCAGTGGATGCCCTGCCGTAGTTGCTTGATACCCTGGCGTGGCATCGCCGGCCTAGTCATCGCTTGAAACGCCTCCGTGAAGGGCTGCCACTTCAGCAAGAACTGGCGAATTTTCCCTGAAGAGGATCGAACCTCGCAGTGCTTCAACCGCAAAGGCTCCCACAGCGTTTCGTAGTGCGGCTCACTGGTCAGATGCAGCGCAAGACGAGACAGCGAGCCCTCCAGGCCCACGCGTCTATCCACGAATGGAGCGACTTTTTCCACCAGCAAATCGTCAATGCGCTGGCCATCGCAGGAAAGCAGTTCGTCGCCCACTTCGGGCACGTCGACGGGCCAGTCCGGGGCCCGGGCCGCAACGCGGTACTTGCCATTGCGGCGTTGCACGATCCATCCCGCCCAGCGAGGGGACTCACTGACTTGGCCTTCCTTCCATACAACCAGATGTCCATCCCTATAGCCCGTGATGTAGAAGCGTAACGCGGCCAACGCCTTGCCCTCTGAATCCGCACGGAGGGCGAGCGCTATCGCTTCGTCGTACCCCTGCTTAAACCACTGTTGAAAGCCGTGATCCGTCGGGTCCAGAACGCCAGGATGTCCCTCCCCGATGATTTCGTGCGCGCGCGTGATGTCTTGAACGGCGCTCTTGCTCCAGTTGATGTCCGTGGAAGAGTGATCCTTCTTTTGGGCTCCAAGATTCGTCGCCGTGTCTGCGTGACACGACAAGACCCAAAAAAAGGACGACAGCAGAATCACAAGCGGGCGGACCATTAACAAACTCCTTTCACTGTGGCGGATTCCTGTTGGTCGTGCCTTTGCAACACCTCTCGCCTTTTGGTGGTGTCATTATTTGTAGAAAGCCAAACGGTCACGAACAAGCAGAAGTTTCCCAAAGTGAGTGGCGATTTTCTGCGTTGCGCCGATGGTAGCGAGCGGCTGGGGTGGCCCGGAAACGGGCGGGGGCGTCGGTCAGGGGCGACGGCGGCTTCCGGCGAGTGACTACCGTTCGTCGGCGCCCCATACGCTCCTTCCCCGAGGAGGCTTTACTTTCTGCTAAAAGTTGAGAATAATTCTTATTCTCAAATAAATCAGGCGCTCCTTGCGTCTGCACCACACTACGCCAGCCAGCCGTTCCAACCCGGTGTCCGCCAGCCAGCGTTTCGTTTTCTTTTGGGGAAAATCCATGAAACGCCGCTGTCTGGCGCGCTTGCGCGCCTCTGTCCGAGTCACGCCCATCGCCATCTGCGCCACCCTTGGCGGTCCTGCCATGGCTGCCGACGCCGATGCCGATCCGGCCCGCCGCTTGAGCGAGGTGGTGGTCACCGCCACCCGCACGGAGGAGCGCGCCGATGCCGTCGCCTCCACCATCACCGCCATCGATGCCAGCCGTATCGAGCGCGCCCAGCCGGTCGACGAGGCCGGCCTGTTCGCCGACGAACCCGATATCGACGTGCCGCGCGACCGGCGCCGCTTTGGCGCCGGCAGCATCAATATCCGCGGCATCGAGGGCAACCGCGTGCTGCTGATGGTCGACGGCGTGCGCCTGCCCGACTACTACAACGGCGGCGGCCCTTCCAACCTGTCCAGCGCCACCCGCGACGCGCCCGAGTTCTCCTTTCTCAAGCGGGTTGAAGCGCTGCGCGGGCCGGCCTCCAGCCTGTACGGCTCGGATGCCATCGGCGGCGTGGTGTCGTATGTCACCAAGGACCCCGAGGACATCATGCGCGGCCGCGCGGTGGGCGGCGAAGCGGGCTTGTCGTGGAACGGCATCGACCGCAGCTTCGGCCAGAGCGCGGGCGTGGCGGGCGGCAACGAGACCATCAAGGGCCTGTTCATGTACGCCCACCGCAAGGGGCATGAGGTGGAAAGCATGGGCGGCGACGACTCTACATCCACCGGCCGCACCAAGGCCAATCCACAGAACAGCGAGACCAATGCGTGGCTTGGCAAGATCGTGCTGGACCCTGCCGTGGGCCATCGCCTCAGGCTGACCTACGAGCATCGCGACAACGATACGTTTACCGACATCCGCCGCCTGTCCACCGCGCTGCCGCGCGTGACTTCCGCCAGCGGCACCGAGGACCTGTCGCGCAACCGCGTCAGCCTGGACTACGAATGGAAGCCGGCCAGCCATATCGTCGATCGCCTGGGCGCGGCGGTGTTCTACCAGGAGAGCGAATCCAACACCGTGACCAACCAGGTGCGCAGCAACACCAGCGCCGGTTGCTCGGGCTCCACGCGCGGCAGCAGCCTGTGCGACGTGAACCTGCTGTTCGGCTTCCGCCAGCAGCAGACCGGCTTCAACCTGCAGGCCGACAAGGCGTTCACCACGGGCTGGCTCGGTCACCGGCTCATTACCGGTGTGGATTTCCTGCGCACGCAGACCCGCGAGATGCGCGACGGCACCACCTACAACCGCACCACCGGCGTGGTGTCGAAATCGCTGGCCGGCGACAACTTCCCGATCCACGATTTTCCCAAGGGCGAAACGCGCCAGACCGGCATCTTCGTGCAGGATGAACTGCAGTTCGCCGGCGGGCGCTTCACGCTCACGCCAGGCCTGCGCTTCGACCACTACGTGCTCGGCCCGGACGACGACAAGCTCTACAACAGCGTGGCAGCCAAGCCGGCCATCTCCAAGCGCGATTCAGCGCTGTCGCCCAAGCTCTCCGCGCTGTGGCAAGCCACCGAGCGCGTCAACCTGTGGGCCCAGTACGTATTCGGCTACCGCGCGCCCAACTACCAGGAAGTCAATGGCAGCTTCCGCAACACCATCCAGGGCTACGGCGCCGCGCCCAATGGCGACCTGAACCCGGAAAAGAGCCGCTCGTTCGAAATCGGCGCACGCTACACGGATGAACGCGTGCAGACCAGCGTCGCGGTCTTCGACAACCGCTACAAGGACTTCATCGAGCAAGTCGCGCTGAATTGCCCGTCCGATCCCAACTGCCTTGCCGGCCTGCGTGCGACCTACCAATACCGCAACCAGAGCAGCGTGCGCATCTACGGCGCCGAATGGCGCGGCAGCTACCGCTTCCTGCCGCAGTGGCGCGTCGACAGCGCGGTGGCCTACGCGCACGGCAACAACGAGCAGACCGGCCAGCCCATCAACAGCGTCTCGCCGCTGCGCGCCAGCGCCGCGCTGACGTGGGAGCGCGGCAGCAGCAGCCAGGGCCAGGGCGCGAGCCTGCGCTGGCGCGGCGCGCGCGCCGTGACGCGTACCGATGACAGCACCTTCACCTACTTCAAGCCGGGTGGCTACGGTGTGGTCGACCTGCAAGGCTGGTGGCGCTTCAACCGCTACGCCAGCCTGGTGCTGTCGGTGAACAACGTGTTCGACAAGAAGTACTGGCTGTGGGGCGATGTGCGCCAGGGCAGCGTGGCCGCCAGCGAGCCCGGCCTGGATTTTCATACGCAGCCCGGACGTACTTTTGCCGCCAGCGTGAAGCTGTCGTTCTGAGCGGAGGCGAATCCGACCATGTCCCCACAACACAAGACAAAGACGCGGTTGATCCGCGCGCTGTGCCTGCTGTGGCTCGCCTTGTTCGCGCTCGGCATGCAGCAAGCCCGGGCCGAGCCGAAGATTGCCGTGCTGACCACCTCGCCGGTGCCCGCCGGCAAGTTCGAGCCGCTGCAGGCGATGGCGCGCGCGCACGGCATGACGCTGGACGCGCGCTATCTCGAACGCATGCGCGCGCAGGACGTGGCGCCGTTCATCGACGGCGCCGCGCTGCTGATCCTGGACGCGCCGCGCGACCACATCGTCACCGAGATGCTGGCCAGGCTCGGGCCGCAATGGACCAGCGCGCGCGTGCCGCGCCTGCTGCTCGCCACCGACCGCTTCGAGGCGCATGGCCTCGATCAGGCGCTCGGCGCCAGGCTGCATGCGTACTACGTCAACGGCGGCCGCGCCAACTTCGACGCCATGATGCGCACGCTGGCCGCGCAGCAGTTCAGGCTGCGCGCGGACAATGGCATTCCCGCGCCGGTAGTGTTTCCGAAGGCGGCCTACTACCATCCGCGTCTCGCCAGCGTGGTGACCGTCTCGCCGGACGAAGCGCTCAAGGCTTCCGGCTTCGCCGGCGCGCCAGTGATCGGCGTCGCCATCCATCAGGCTTACGTGTCCGGCCTGGACAGCGCCTTCATCGACGACCTGATCGCGCGCATCGAGGCACGCGGCGCGCGTGCGCTGGCCTTCTACAGCCCGGTGATGGATGCGGACGGCGTGCTGCGCATGGCCGCGCCCGGCGGCAAGCGCATCGTCGACGTGCTCATCAACGGCCAGATCATGCTCAATGCGGCGGGCCGCAAGGCGGAGTTCGAAACGCTAGGCATTCCGGTGCTGCAGGTCATGCCTTACCGCAAGGGAGACGCGCAGGACTGGGAGCGCGATCCGCATGGCATCAGCCTGACCGATACGCCCTTCTACCTGGTGCAACCCGAACTTGCCGGTGTCAGCGACCCGATGCTGGCCGCCGCCACGTCGCACAAGGATGGCAGCATCGTCAGCCTGCCGGCGCAGCTCGACGCCGTGGCCGACAAGGCGCTGGCGCTCACGCGCCTGCAGCGCACGCCGAACGCCGGCAAGCGCGTGGCGATCCTCTTCTACAACTATCCGGCCGGGGAGAAGAACCTGTCGGCATCCTTTCTCAACCTGCCGCGCAGCCTGTCCTCCACGCTGGCCGCGCTGCACGCGGCGGGCTACCGCACCGAGGCCGCCGACGAGCTCACGCTGCAGCGCGAGCTGGGCGCGTTGCTCGCGCCCTTCTATCGCGGCGGGCAGCTTGGCCCCATGCTCGATGCGGATCGCGCGGCGTGGATGCCGATGGCGCAATACCGCCGCTGGTACGACGCGCAGCCGGCCGCGTTCCGCGCCGAGGTCAGCGCACGCTGGGGCGAGCCGGAAGCCTCGCCGATGTCGATCCGGCGCAATGGCGTGGCCGGCTTCGCCATTCCGCGCCTGCAGCTCGGCAACGTGGCATTGATTCCGGTGCCGCCGCGCGGCGAGCGCGACGAAGCCGCCGAGAAGGCGCTCTATCACTCCACCAGCACGCCGCTCAATCATTTCTACATGGCGGCCTACCTGTGGGCGCGCGAAGGGCGCGAGGCGCTGGTGCACTACGGCACGCACGGCACGCAGGAATGGACGCCCGGCAAGGAGCGCGGCCTGTCCGTGACCGACCAGCCTTACCTCGTGCTCGGCAGTGTGCCGGTGATCTATCCCTACATCGTCGACGACGTCGGCGAAGCGCTGCAGGCCAGGCGCCGTGGCCGCGCCACCATCGTCAGCCACCAGACGCCGCCGTTCAAGCCGGCGGGCCTGCACAGCGATCTGTCGGCGCTGCACGACCAGTTGCACAGCTACCTGCAGCAGGACGACGGCGCGGTGAAGGACGCCCTGCGCGACGATATCCTCGGGCGCAGCGCGCGCATGCACCTGCTCGACGACATGGGCTGGCCGCAGGCGCGCGCGAGCGCGCAGTTCACGCAATACCTGGATGCCTTGCACACGCATCTGCATGAACTTGCCGGTGCGTTGCAGCCATACGGACTGCATACGTTCGGCCAGTCGCAGGAGCCGGCGCTGCGCTTGTACACGGTGATGGCCATGCTCGGCCAGCCCTGGTTGAAGCGCGTGTTTCCCGACGAGCCGGAGGAACTGTTCGCGCTCGACTACAGGCAGCTTGCGCAATCCGCGCCCTACGCCATGCTGCGGCGCTACGCGATCGACGGCGCGCCGCTCGACGGGCTCGCCGACCCCGGGCAGCGCGAGGACATGCAGCGTGCCCGCGCGCTCTACGCCAGCCTTGACGCTACACCCGAGAGCGAGGCCGTGCTTGCCGCGCTGGCCGGCCGCTACGTGCTGGCCGGCACCGGCGGCGATCCGGTGCGCAATCCCGACGCGCTGCCGACCGGGCGCAACCTCTATGGCTTCGATCCTTCCAAGCTGCCCAGCCGCGAGGCATGGCAGGCCGGGCAGGCGGCGACGGAAGCCATGATCGCCGACTGGCGCAAGCGCCACGGCAAATGGCCCGCCAAGCTGGCCTTCTCGCTGTGGAGCGTGGAGGCCATGCGCCACCAGGGCATGCTGGAGGCGCAGGCGCTGGCCGCCATGGGCATCCGTCCGACATGGGACAGCGGCGGCCGCGTGGCCGGCGTGGAAGCGATTCCCGCCGCCGAGCTCAAGCGCCCGCGCGTGGACGTGGTGCTGTCAGCCACCGGCCTGTACCGCGATCACTTCCCCAACCTGATCAAGTGGCTGGCCGAAGCGGTCAGGCTGGCCGCCGCGCAGCCCGAACCCGACAACGCCGTGGCCGCGGGCACGCGCGCGGTGCGCGCGCGGCTGGCGCAAATCAGGGAATCGGACATGAGCCCGGAGCGCATCGAATCGCTGGCGCTGACGCGCATCTTCGCCAGCGAATCCGGCAACTACGGCACCGGTCTCAACGATGCCACGCTCGCCAGCGACAGCTTCGGCAGCGGCAAGCAGGCGGATGCCAGGCTCGCCGGCCTTTACCTCGCGCGCATGCAGTACGGCTATGGGCCCGACGAGAAGAGCTGGGGCGAAAAGCTGCCGCAGCTCAACCTCTACGCCGAGAACCTCAAGGGCGTGCAAGGCGCGCTGCTGGCGCGCAGCTCCAACCTCTACGGCATGCTGACCACAGACGATCCCTTCCAGTATCTCGGCGGCATCGGCCTGGCGGTGCGCCACCTGACGGGCAAGGCGCCGGAGCTGCTGATCTCCAACCTGCGCGATGCGAACAACGCGCGCACGGAGACGGCCGCGTCGTTCCTCGCCACCGAGCTGCGCACGCGCTATTTCCATCCCGGCTGGATCGAAGGCATGAAAGCCGAAGGCTATGGCGGCGCGCTCAATGTGCTCGACACCGTCAACAATTTCTGGGGCTGGACCGCGGTTGCGCCGGAGATCGTGCGCGACGACCAGTGGACCGAGTTCGCCGAGGTCTACGTCAAGGACAAGCACCAGCTCGGTCTCGACGAATGGTTCGAGAAGAACGCGCCGCAGGCCCAGGCGCAGGTGATCGAGCGCATGCTGGAAGCGGCGCGCAAAGGCTACTGGAAGGCCGATCCGGCGCTGCTGAAGACGCTGGCCGAACGCTGGCAGGTGCTGTCGCAGCGGCACGATATCCGCAGCGGCAACCGCAGCTTCAAGCGCTACGTGCAACAGCAGGCCGCGGTATCCGGTGCCGCGGGCTATGGCACGCAAGCGCCCGCCGCGCCGCCGGCGGGCGCGCCAAAGGCTGCGGCGGCGCCGCCGTCGCCAAGCGCGGGAACGCCGCCGCAAGCCGCACCCAGGCCGGAACCGAAGCCGGCCCCGCCATCGCAAACCATGCCGGTGCAAGGCATGCAGCTGGTGCAGCGCAAGCCGCCCGCCGCGGCGCTGGTGCCGGTACTGTCCTGGCTCGCCGCCGGCATTGCGCTGGCCGGGGCCGTGCTCGGTGGCGCCATCAGCGCGCGCCGCCGCGCCGGCGCTGCGCCCTTCTTCCCGCAACGGACAAAAACCCACTGAGCCATCATGACCCCTACCCTGCTTGAAACCCTGATGTACGACGTCGGCCAGCTGTTCCTGTACCCGACGCTGGCCCTGATCGGCCTGCTCTTCCTCTACGCCTTCTGGGCGCTCGGCGAATTCGCCATGCAAGGCTGGCAGCGCCGCCGCAACACCATCGATAGCGGGCGGGGCTATGTGCTGGTGGCGTACGCGCTGCGCCACCGCGTCAAGGATCCGGACACGCTGGACGTGGCCGCGCACCGCCTGCTGGAGTGGCCGCGCATCGCCACGCGGGTGGCGCCCATGCTCGGGCTGGTGGCCACCATGATCCCGATGGGCCCCGCGCTGAAGGGCCTGTCGGGCGGCAACCTCGCCAACGTGGGCGAGAACCTCACCATCGCCTTCTCCGCGGTGATCCTCGCGCTGATCGCGGCCAGCATCACCTTCTGGGTGGTCAATGTACGGCGCCGCTGGCTGGCCGAGGAACTGGTGTGGCTGGGCCGGCACCAGCCGCAGTGGGAGGCCGGCGCATGAAGTTCCTGGAAGAAAGCGAAGCCGACGATCCCATCCTGTCGGTGGTCAACCTGATCGATGTGTTCCTGGTGGTGATCGCCGCGTTGCTGGTGGCGATCGCGCAGAACCCGATGAATCCGTTCACGCACGCGGATGTCACGGTCATCACCAATCCTGGCAAGCCCAATATGGAAATCGTCTCGAAACAGGGCGAGAAGGTCGTGCGCTACCAGGCCAGCGGACAGGTGGGCAGCGGCGACGGCACCAAGGCCGGCGTGGCGTATCGCCTGCAGGACGGCTCGATGGTCTATGTGCCGGAAGCCGCAATTGCCCGGTAACGGCGCAACA
>NZ_JARJLM010000712.1 GCF_029335485.1 Cupriavidus basilensis | reverse complement strand
CCAGGAATCCCGGCATCGCGCCAGCAATCTGCCGCATGCCCAGGCTGCCGCCGGGCCCCAGCGCAGAGAACAGCACCATCGGCAAAGGCCGGAGATAGGCCAGCAGGAAGGCCACGCCGAAACTCAGCGCCAGCAGTTCAAAGGGCGGCAGGCGGCGAGCCTGGGCGGTCAGCAGCGGCAGCGTGGCCCACAGCAGCAGGGCGAAGGCACCGACGGCGGTCGGGCTGATGCGCGCGCCCCTGGACGGGCTGGCAGGCGGGGAACGGGTCGGCATGGTGGCAGTATCCGGAGTGGGCGCGGGAAGCACCCGCATGCCTGGATCCTGGCAACGGCGCCGGTCGCCGTCTTGGCAAAAACGGATTCTTTTCGGTGTGTGCGAATTTGGACTTCACAAACCTTAAAAAGGCGCGCTATAATCACGCCCTTCGCATCACGAACCACAATGATTGCGAAGCAAATGTATATGTCCCCTTCGTCTAGAGGCCTAGGACATCACCCTTTCACGGTGAGTACAGGGGTTCGAATCCCCTAGGGGACGCCAGATTTCGAGAGTCGGCCAAAGCCGGCACTTGGCAAGTGCGTCGCAGCCGGTGCAAACCGGCTTGCAAAGCCAACACGGAGTGGTAGTTCAGTTGGTTAGAATACCGGCCTGTCACGCCGGGGGTCGCGGGTTCGAGTCCCGTCCACTCCGCCAGCACGGCCTGGATCCGCTCCAATCCAGCGTATCTCCAGGATCGGGGCAGTAGCGCAGCAGGGCTTCGTATCAGCCTGGCAGCCGCAACCCCGAGAGAACGTAGCCCACCATCAGGTGGGCTATTTTTTTGCCCGTTTTCCGGCGTTTCCTCCGTCATTCCCAAGCTTTCCTGCACGGCCGTCACCGGATATCCGCCATCACGGCGCGGGGCAGCGCGGCATCCGGACCACGAAACACGAGCCCTGCCCGTCCTTGCTGGTGACCGAAACCTCGCCGCGATGCAGGTCGACCGCCAGCTTGACAAGATACAGGCCCACGCCCGCCCCCGCCGTGCCGGCGACATTGCCGCCACGGACAAAGCGCTCGAAGATGTGGCCGAGGTCCTTGTCCGGGATACCCATGCCGCGGTCGGTCACGGCCACGGATACCGCGTGCGCGTCGCCCGACACGCGCACGGTGACCGGCGCGTACGCGGGCGAGTATTTGATCGCGTTGCCGATCAGGTTGCTGAACGCCTGGAACAGGAGCTTGGCGTCGCCGTGGAACACCTCCTCGACACCGGGGTCGATCACTTCCTCGATCGCAGCATTGGGAGAACTCTCGCGGTGCATCTCGCAGACCTCGTGCAGCAGGAGCGTGAGGGAGAAATCGACGCCTTGCAGCGTCGCAAGGCGGCCCCCGTCCAGCCATTGCGAGGAGTCGAGCAAATGGTCGATCAGGCTGATCATGCGTTGCACGGCGACACGGATGCGCCCGCAGCGCTCGGCGATGGCTTCGGCGGAGGGCGGTTCCTTCATGCGCGCCAGCCGCTGCGCATGGCCGTCGATCACATTCAACGGCGTGCGGAATTCATGCGAGGCCATCGAGACGAAATTGCGCTGGAGTACCGCCAGGCGCCGCTCGTTCTCCAGCGTGTCCTGCAGCTTCGTGGTCTGGGCGGCCAGCGCCGCCTTGCTGCGCTCCAGTTCGATCGTATTGTCGCGGAAGCGCACCACGGCCCGGGCGATTTCGCCAATCTCGTCCCTGCGCCCGGCGCCGGGAATATCCACGTGCGGCACGTTATCGGTGATGCTGTGCATGCGGTCCACCAGCACCGCCATGGGCTTGGACACCGCCCGCACGAGATAGGCCACGGCGGCGATGACCAGGAAACCCGACACCAGGATCGCGCCTGCGATCAGCTGCCGGGCCTCGCGGTAGGCATCCGCTTCGCGCTCGGTCGCCTCCGCGGCGCCGGCCACGTTGCGCTGCGTCAGGACGCCGAGCGTGCCGTTGGCCTGCTCGAAGGCGCGGCGCGAATCGCCGCGGTACAGGGCCACTGCTTCGGTGGTGTCCTTCTGGTGGGCCAGTGCCACCACCCGCCCCACCAGTTGCCGGTAAGCGGCCCATTGCGTCATGAACTGCTCGTAGAGCGCCAGCTCGGCCGGATCGTGCTCGATCTTTCCGTAGCGGGCCTCGACCTCCCTGATCACGCCGTCCAGCCTGTCGATCTGCCCTTCGGCGGCGCGCAGGTCGGAGCGCGAGGTCGCGATCAGCGCATCGGCTTCAAAGGCGCGGTAGTCGGAAATATAATTGTTGAGGTCGCCCAGGATGCGGTTGCTTTGCAGCCAGCGGCCACTGATCTGCGCGGACACGCTATGAAAGTTGCTGAGCCGGTCGATGCCAAACAGCCCCACGCCCACCACCAGCAGCAAGAACAGCACGAACACCAGTGACAGCCGCACGCGAATCGGCCGCAGCATGGGCACGGAATCGGGCAGCCCGGCAAGGCGCCGCCCCAGGCTCCGGCGCACCCGGCGGCTGGCGGGTGCCGGACGAGTCGAGTGATTCATAAGATTTTTTTCCTGAATTTCGCTACCCTCGAGGCAGCCGCCACGCTTTTCGTCGCCCGCCGACCCGCGCCGACGGGCACCGGAAGACCACGCCTGCCGCTACCGAGACCACCATGAACGATGCCAACCGGAAGATCCTCTGCATCGAGGACGACCCCGAAACGGCCGACCTGATTGCCGAAGAGCTGATCGAGCGGGGCTTTGCCGTCAGCGTCGCGCACGACGGCGAGCAAGGCTTTGCCGCGATCCTGCGCGACGCGCCCGACCTCGTCCTCTGCGACGTGAGTATGCCAGTGATGACGGGCTTCGAACTGCTGGAGAAGCTCGTTTCCCTGGCACCGCGCTTTGCCGACATGCCCTTCGTCTTCCTGACGGCGCTGGCCCAGCGCGAAGCCGAACTCAAGGGCCGCCGGCTCGGCGCCGATGACTACGTGACCAAGCCGGTCGACTTCGACATCCTCACCAGCATCGTCGAGGCACGCCTTGCCAGGGTGGCCCGCACGCGGCACGCCTTGCCTGCCGTCCATCTCAGCGAGCGGGAGGTGGAGACGCTGGTGTGGTCTGCCCGCGGCAAGACCTCCGGAGAAATCGCGACCATCCTGGGCCTGTCCAAGCGTACCGTCGATTTCCATATCGACAACGCCCGCCTGAAGCTGGGGGTTGCCACGCGTATCGAAGCCGTGGTCAAGGCCGCCTCGGCCGGCATCATCAAGCCATAGCGCGGTAGCCCGCCCGGCACGGCGGCCAGGGCTCCCGCACCGCTGCCGCAGCCCCCCCGGTGCCGCTCCTGCGCGGGGCGCAGGGACTGGCGCGCGGCGTGTCTACTGTGAACAATCACAGTACGCGGCGAGATCCATTACGCATAAAATCCGTGCAGTTCCATCCTTCCCGGGTACGGGTTGGCGGAATGAAGTGCTCCAGGCGGCATAAAACGCCGCCTGCCGACATACCGCCGCGCCGCATGTCAATGCCACGCGGCACAGGTATCGATTGAACCACTGGTCACGCGGATCGCGTCACCACACCCCTACAGCAGGTGGAAAGCCAGCCGTCGTTCCTGGCGTGCAGGCTGATTCCGCTCGCGCCTACGTATATGAGCAGATCGCAACAGCAGCAGCCTACGCCGGCCGAGAGGGATCTTCCGCATACATCCAGCGCGATGGGTGCGTCTCTCTATGCGGACGAGTTTCGCCGGGCGACCACGCTGATCCACGTACGCGCCAGCGGCTCGGCCGACGACGCCCTGACGGCGTTCCTGTTGTCGGCATGGCGCAAGCTCCATGCCGCCAGCCGGCGCCCCCCCGCCTGCCCGCGTTGCCACGCCCGCGGCGCCGCCTGCGCCTGCGACGGCACCGATAACAGCGGACTGCCGCTTTTTCAATGCGCGGGTTGCCGCCAGCGCTTCAACCGGCTGACCGGCACGCCCATGGCACGGCTCAGGCTGGAGGACAAGGCAGAAGCGTTCTTCAACCTGGCATCGCAGCAGGTGCCGGTTGCCGAAGCAGCGCGGCGCCTGGCGATCAAGAGCGAAACCGTCAGGCACTGGTCGATCCAGACACGCCTGTGGCTGCTGGCGCTGGATCCTCAAGGCGACTGGGAGCGCCGCGTGCAGCTCGGTGTGCGCTATGCGGTGTTGCCGGCAAGTGCGCGCAGCGAATCCATGCGAGCGGTACCTGGATGCAAGTGTTTCGTGGCATCCGAAGACAGCGACGCCTTCGGTGATTCGGGCGACGCGCCATTGCTGGTACGTGTCTGCCCTTTATGCGAGCAGACAGCGCATTAGCCTGATGGTGCTGGCTTTTGGCAAGCTGAAAGTCTTGCTTCTCCAGATGACATGCGGCCGTAATTTCTCATGGATACGATGCATTTTTATTAAATCATCATTCCATAAAATACGCGCCCTTTTCCCGTAACGTGCGCCGGACCAAGCGCATCCCGCGTACGTGTATCTTGCAGCCCCACGGCATGCCGGCGCGCCTGGTGCAATGCCGCACTCTCCTGTCATGTGGCGCGACGTCACGCTCCGCGCGGACAGGACGAGAAGAAAATCCTATTTCCATATGACGCAATGACGCACCGGCTCAGGCCTCCCCCGTAATCCGGGGGCTTCCTTGCAGGATATTAAAAAACACTAGGGTAAGCACCTAAATCCAGAAAGCTCTTCGAAATGGGATGGAAGGCTAATTGAAAGCTTGTCCTGTCATAAATACACGCGAAGTAGCGATGGGAGCCTTTATGAGAAAAAATCCAACTAAAAGCAAAGTTGGAACAGCCGTACTGTTGATCTGTGCGGCCCGGGTCGCCTGGGGCGTGGACCTGAGCGGAGATACCAATCCCGTACCTCTGGCACCGGCCGTACCGGCTACCAGGAAGCCCGCGCCGGCCGGCGAGAAGCCGCCCGCCAGCGGGTGGAACAAGCCGGCTGCGGCGGCGCAGGGCACCGCCACGTCCACCGCCCCGGCCGCGGCCTTGAGCCCCGAGGAGAAGACCAAGGGCCTGGTCGGGCCCGGCTTTTCCCTGTGGGAGCTGTCCGAGGAGTTGCGCGCCAACAATCCGCAGCTGATCCAGGCACGCTCGCTCTATATGGCGGCCAAGGCCATCGTCCCGCAGATCGCCGCGCCCAACAATCCGCAGGTCGGCTTCATCTGGGGCAACCTGCCCAAGAACAGCCCGCTGGCACTGGCCCGCGCGGAGTCCTTCAGCTATACCCTCACCCAGTCCTTCCCCTTCCCCGGCAAGAAGGCCCTGGCCGCCGATATCGCCAACACCCAGGCCGAGTCGATCGACGCCCAGCGCGACGCCCTGTACCTCCAGCTTTACGCCCAGCTCAGCACCACCTACTTCCAGGCCCTCGCGCAAAAGGCCCAGCTCGACGTGCTGCGCCTTAACCTCAAGCGCCTCGAGCAGGTCAAGCAGGTCGCGCGCATCCGCTACGCCAACAATGCCGCCGGCTATGTCGACTACCTCAACGCCCAGGTCGCCCAGAGCAGCGCACAGAACGATATGTTCGGCCTGGAGCGCCAGTACGACAACGCGCTCAAGTCCATCAACA
>NZ_JARJLM010000711.1 GCF_029335485.1 Cupriavidus basilensis | reverse complement strand
ATGATCTGGTGGCGCAGGTCGAGGTGGGCCACCGGTTCGTCGAGCAGCAGCAGCGGCGCCTGCTGCGCCAGCGTGGCCGCCAGCGAGACACGCTGGCGCTCGCCGCCTGACAGGGTCAGCACGTCGCGCGCGGCCAGCGCATCGAGGTCCAGCTCGCGCATCACCGCCGCGACCACCGCGTCGTCCTCGCGGCCGGCCCAGCCCCATCCGGAGAGGTGCGGGTGACGGCCCACGGCCACGGCGTCGCGCACGGACATCGAGAAGGTATCGTGCACCGCCTGCGGCAGGTAGGCGCGGCGCAGCGCCAGCGCCGCGGGCGGGATCTCCAGCGGCGCGCGGCCGTCGAGCCGCACGGCGCCGCCGTCGGGCTTGCGCAGCCCTGCCAGCACCGCCATCAGCGTCGACTTGCCGACGCCATTCGGCCCGACGATGCACCACAGCTCGCCGGCCTGCACGGACAGGCTCAGGCCATCGAGCAGCGCGCGCGCGCCGGCCCGCAGCTGCAGCGCCTGCAGCGTCAGCGGCGGACAAATCGAAGCGGGTTCGTTCCAGCTTGGCATAAGGATCAGCGCGGCCTGCGCAACAGCAGGAAGAGAAAGGTCGGCACGCCCAGCAGCGCCGTGATCACGCCCACCGGCAACTGCGCCGGCGCGATCACGGTGCGCGCCACCAGGTCGGCTGCCATCAGCAGCGTACCGCCGAGCAATGCCGAAGCCGGCAGCAGCAGGCGCTGGTCGTTGCCCCAGGCCAGGCGCACCAGGTGCGGCACCACCAGGCCGACAAAGCCGATCGACCCGGCCGAAGTGATGGCCACCGCGATCGCCAGCGAGGCCAGCACGAACACGGACATGCGTACCGCGCCCACCCGCACGCCCAGCGACTGCGCCACCGTTTCGCCGAGCAGCATCACGTTGAGCGCGCGCGCCAGCGGCATGGCCAGCAGGACGGCCAGTGCCAGCGCCCCCAGTGCAAGCCCGTAGCTGGCGGTGCCGCCAAGATCGCCGGTGAGCCAGAACAGCATGCCGCGCAGGCGCGCCTCGGGCGCCACGCTCAGGATCAGGGTGATCAGCGCACCCCAGCCCGCGGCCAGGATCACGCCGGTCAGCAGCAGCCGCGAGCCGGCCTCATGATGGCCGCCCTGCACCTGCGGGTGCAGCAGGTCGCGCCGCGCCAGCACGGCCACCAGCACCATCGAGAACAGCGCGCCACCGGCAGCGCCGGCCTGCACCGCCCACAACGGCCACATCATCAGCATGGCGGTCAGCGCGCCCGTGGCGGCGCCGCCCGACACGCCCAGCACATACGGCTCGGCCAGCGGATTGCGCAACAGCACCTGCATCAGCGCGCCGGTCAAGGCCAGCAAACCGCCGCAGGCAAACGCAGCGGCCGCGCGCGGCAGGCGCAGCTCACGCACGATGGCGCCGGCGGTATCGTCAGTGGCACCGGACAGCGCGTGCCAGACCTGGGCGCCCGACAGCGACACGCTGCCCACCGCCAGCGACAGCAGGAACACCGCCACCCCGGTGGCGGCCAGCATCAGCCAGACGGCGAATGCGCGGCGCATCTCAGGCGGCCACCATCAGCGCTGGCGCCAGCCCAGCGTGATAAAGCCGGCGCGTCCCTGCGTGTTGAAGGGGTAGGCGAGCTGGTAGTTCTTGTCGAACAGGTTTTCCACGCGGGCGGCGACGAACCATTGCTTGTCGATGTTGTAGCGGGCATTGAGGTTGACGATACCGTATCCGCCCAGCGTACGCGAGCCGCTATCGAGACGCGCCGACGAGATGATCCACTCGCCGCCCAGGCGGAAGTCGCCGAACTGGCGGCCCACGTCGAAGGCGACATGGCGGCGCGCGCGGCGCAGCAGCTGCGTGTTGCTCTGCTCGTCCACCGGGTTCTGGAAGGTCGCGCTGGCGCCCACGTCGGTGCCCATCAACCTGGCGCGCCAGGAAGCCTCGATGCCCTGCACCTTGGCCTTGTTGACATTCTGCGCCAGGTACAGGCCGCTGGGCTGCAACGCCGCGGTGATCAGGTTGTCGTAGCGGGTCTCGAACGCGGTCACGCGCAGCAAGCCGACGCTGTCCGTGCTGTATTGCGCGCCCACCTCGACCGACTTGGCGCGCTCCGGCTTGATGCCGGGCTGGCCATAGTTGGGGTAGTAGAGTTCGTTGAAGGTGGGAGCGCGAAAGGCATTGCTGGCGTTGGCGATCAGCTTGATCGCGTCGGTCACGTTGTAGCCGTAACCGGCGAAGTAGCTCGCCTGGCTGCCGAAATCCGAATAGTGGTCGTTGCGCACATTGAGCTGCAGCTGGTGCTTGCCCAGGCGGCCATCGTAGCCGCCGAACACCGATGCAATATTGCGGCCCGGGGCGCCATAGACATTCGAGCTGAACTCCTGCTGCGCGTACTCCGTGCCGAACAGCAGCTTGTGGGTGGGCGCCAGCGCGTATTCGTTCTGCCAGGTGTACTGCCGGTTGCGCGTATTGAAGTTGCTGTTGAACAGGCCGTTCAAGGTGTTTTCGCTGTTGTCCCCGCTCTGGGCCACCTTGAAATGCGTGGTCCAGTCCCGGGTCAGCTTGCCATTGACGAACGCCGACACCGTGTACAGCTCGCTGTTCATCCACCAGACATCGGTGGGCTTGCCCGTGGTGCTGTCGTAGGAGAGCTTGCTCTTGGAATAATAAGCGCTGACGCCGGCGTCCCAGTCGCTCGAGAATCGGTGCTTGAGCTGGCCCGATACACTCTTGTTGTCGTAGGGATTGTCGTTCGGGTTGGGGCCGATACCCTTCTTTGCCTTGGCCGGATTATCCCCGTTCCACTGCGCGGCGTTGATCGCCGAGAAGCCATCGGTCTTGAACGCGGAGCCGGTGACGTTGAACGAGGTGTCGCCCACCTGGCCGCCGTAGCCCACCGTAGCCTGGCGCGTATTGTTGCTGCCATACTCGACCTGTGCATTGGCCGCCGGCGGCTGGCCCTCGCCGCTCTTGGTGAAGATCTGCACCACGCCTCCGATCGCGTCCGAACCATAGAGCGCCGAGACGTTGCCGCGCACCACCTCGATACGGTCGATCTGGTCGGGCAGGATATTCGACAGCTGGGCGGTGCCGCTGCTGGCCGCCGAGACCCGCACGCCGTCGATCAGGATCAGCGTCTGGTTGGAATTGGCCCCGCGCATGAACAGGCTGGTATTGGCGCCCATGCCGCCATTGGTGGCAAACTCCACGCCGGCCTGGGTGCGCAGCAATGAACGCAGATCGGGCGCCTGCGAATTGACGATGTCCTGCCGGGTCACCACCGTGGTGTGCGGCAGCGCCTCGGTCAGCGGTTGCGCGGTGCGGGTGGCGGTAACCACCACCGGTGCGAGCTGGGTGTCGGCAACAGGCTGAGCGGCTGGCTGGGAGGCCGGCTGGGCGGTGGACGACTCGGCCGGCTGGGCCATGGCAACACCGGATGCGCTTGCGGCCAGCAAGGCGACCAGCGCGGCGGGCAGTTGGCGGGTGACGAAAACGGTAGCGGTGTGGCAGTGCGCCGGCAATGCCGGACGGCTCGACCTGGAAGACGATGAGCGCATGATGCGAAGTGGGAGAGAACAGCCTGGTCCGTTCCCCCGCGGACCGTCTGGCGACGAAGCGCGCCGCTGCTTCGTGCCGGAAGGCGGTGAAAAAAGCGGGCGCGCTCTCGTTCAGGCCGGTATCCGGGCTGACGACATCGGTCCGACCGCCTTCCCGAACCTTGCGGTTCAGTGGCATGTGGGTCGGCCTTGCGATCTTGCGATCGCGGTCGCTTACCGTTGCGGGGGCAGCACAGGTTGGCCCTACCCTGCCCTGGCGGCGGTGGCTGGCTCCCTGTTTCCCGTTGAACTGCAACCCTGTAGTGAATAGGATTACGAGCACCTGGAACGTGCGCGAGTGTATGCAGTTTCCAGTCCAGCGTCAATGGTGCGGGAAATCAGCAGGAAAACGGCTGGAAACAGGCATAAAGACGTCGCCACGAATGCCGTTAAGCGACGATGCGTGCAACTTTCGACGCGTTGGCCCGGTCACACCCGACTGCTTTCGCCGTGTGCGCGATGGCGCTTGGGCTAAAATCCCAATACCCGAGACCCTAGATATGACAGGCTCCATGCTCACCGAACTCGAACAACTCGCCGCCAAGATCGGGCGCGTGCTGCACCATGCCGACACCCTCGCGGCCGAGAACCAGCGGCTGCGCGAGGAAATCGACCGCCTGCAGGCCGAGGCCAGCCAGCTGCGCGGTGATCGCGAGGCCATGGCGGCCGACCGCGAACTGCTCAATATCAAGATCGAGGAAGCGCAGCTGCGCATCCAGTCCATCCTCGACAAGCTGCCCACCGCCAGCGACGCCCGCCAGCTCGACCTGCTGGGCGAAGGCGAGACACCCGCCCGCGGCGGCGAAAAAGCTACCGGAGAAAACGCATGAGCAATAAGCAAGTCGAAGTCAACATTGCCGGCCAGTCCTACCGGTTCGCGATTTCGCCCGACAACGAAGCCGCGCTGCTCGAAGCCGTGGCACTGGTAGACGACCAGATGACCCGACTAAAGGGGGGAGTCTCCGCCAAGGGCGTGGAGCGCGTGGCCGTGATGGCAGCCATCAGCATCGCCTCCGACCTGCTGTCGCTCAAGCGCAAGCAGCAGGAGGACGGCGCGATTCCCGTCGACGCGGTGCGCGCGCGCATCCGCGAACTCAACGAGCGCGCCGACGAAGCGCTGCGCCAATACGCCCACGTGGGCACCAATACGACCGCGCCGCGCGGCTGAAAACGCAGCCACTGGCGGTGCCCCGCACGGCACAGCCAGGGCGGCGATGCGTGCGCCGTGCATGCGTTATGTGGCCGACGTGCCGCGCGCGTCAGCAAAATGTAACGACAGGCAAAGACGGGCTTGGTATTGGAAAGCAGTGCGGTGTATAGTGGAGCCAAGCCGCACGAAGCCACATAGTTGCGGCGCTTAGGTCGGGTTATCGCGCCTGACCGCCGTTTTCATCCCATCCTAGTTCGAAACGGCAAACGTCTGACAGCACGTCCGGAGCAGTATGTTCGGTAGTGCAACAAAGTCAGACGTTTGACAGTTTCCCTGCCTGGTTCGTCAGGATCATATTCCTTGAACCGATAAGCATTTGTTGGTGCGGGATAATGCCGCGTGGGCGAGCGCGTCACTCGATTCATAGTCTGCAGTCCGGGACTCCCTGATTTGGTGATGTACCCGAAATGCGGCTTCCGCAGCCACTCTGAACCTCACTTGGGTTCAGGATGCCGATCCAGCGGCCGAGGCGGGGACCCCTCTAAAAGGCGGTGGTTTTTTGACCACCGCCTTTTTCTTTGCCCACGTTTTTTGCCCGCGTTTTTTCACGGGGCGCCCGCTTTCGCTTCTCCGCGCGCAGCCACCGGTGCCCGCGCACGGTTTTCTTTTACCCGGGCTTGCTGCACCATAGCGCTGTTGCCAACGCCACGCCTGCCCTGCCCATGAGCCGATCCCCGCAAGCCGATACCGCCGCGCGCGCCCGCCAGTACTGGCTGATGAAATCGGAGCCCGACGAGGCCAGCATCGACACCCTGGCCGAGCGGGGCACCTTGCCATGGACCGGCGTGCGCAACTACCAGGCGCGCAACTTCATGCGCGACGCCATGCGCATCGGCGATGGCGTGCTGTTCTATCACTCCTCCTGTCCGCAGCCCGGCATTGCCGGCCTGGCCGAGGTCAGCTCGCAACCCTACCCCGACCCCACCCAGTTCGACCCGAAGAGCGACTACTACGATGCAGCCTCCAGGCAAGACGAACCGCGCTGGATGCTGGTCGACGTGCGCTTTGCCGGCAAGAGCCCGCTGATCTCGCTGGCCGACCTGCGCGCGCACGAGGAACTGGCCGACATGGTCGTGCTACGCCGCGGCAACCGGTTGTCGATCACGCCGGTGACACCGGCCGAATGGCGCTTCATCACCACGCGGCTGATGCGCTGAAGCCGCGCTGCACCGGCGCGCATCGCGGCGCGACTGCGCCCAGCGGCGCAAGGCAGCGTGGAAACAGGCTGCCGGCAACATAACGGCAACACCCGCAAATTCGATCCCGCCTCATGAGCCCTTCCCTGATTCCCGGACTGCTGCTGCTCGGTGCCTTCACCGGCTTCTGCGCGGGCCTGCTCGGCGTGGGCGGCGGCATGATGATGGTGCCGTTTCTCACGCTGCTGTTCACCGCCATGGCCTTTCCGGCCGAGGCCATCGTGCATATGGCGATCGCCACCTCGATGGCGACCATCCTGTTCACCTCGCTGTCCTCGGTGCGCGCCCACCACAAGCGCGGCATGGTGCGCTGGAAGCTGGTGCTGGCCCTCGCGCCAGGCATCCTGATCGGCGGCATGATCGGTGGCGGCAAGGTATTCGCGGCCCTCAAGACCGGCTGGCTGTCGTTATTGTTCTCGCTCTTCGTCGGCTTCTCCGCGTGGCAGATGCTGCGCAACCGCAGGCCGGCGCCGCACCGGCAGCTGCCGGCCACGCCGGGCATGCTCGGCGCCGGCGGAGTGATCGGCTTCCTGTCCAGCCTGGTGGGCGCGGGGGGAGGCTTTGTCTCGGTGCCGTTCATGACCTGGTGCAATGTGCCCATCCACAACGCCGTGGCCACCTCGGCCGCGCTAGGCTTTCCCATCGCGGTGGCGAGCGTGATCGGCTATGCATGGAGCGGGCTGGGCCAGGCCGGGCTGCCGCCCGGATCGCTCGGCTATATCTACCTGCCCGCCCTGGCGGTCATCGCCACGGCCAGCGTGCTGACCGCGCCGCTGGGCGCGCGCACTGCGCACAGCATGGATGTCGCACAGCTGAAGAAGATCTTCGCCTGCCTGCTGTTCTGCCTGTCGGCCTACATGCTGTGGAAGGCCTGGCATGCGTTCTGAACATCCGCATGGCGAAGAAAAGCCAGAGCGCGGCGGATACAAGTAGATACAAGGCCGATCGCGACGTTACGGAACGATCACCCGAGCCGCGCGTCTGATACGCATCGTTTTGAAAGGGAGAACGTCATGAAACAACTGCTTGCCGCAACGCTGCTGGGTACCACCGCCATGGCCGCTTCCGCCCAGGGCGGCGGTCCGGTCCACGAGCCGGCGCCCGCCGGCGTGCTGTCATTGTCCGCCCAGGCCGCCACCGAAGTGCCGACCGACGTGGTCCACCTCACGCTGACGGCCGAGCAGGAAGGTGCCGAGCCGGGCGCCATCTCCTCGTCGCTGTCGGCCAAGACGCAGGAAGTGATCGCGCAGGCAAAGCGTACCAGCGGCGTGCAGGCGCAATCCGGCGGCTTCAGCATCTATCCGTCCAACGACAAGAACGGGCGCATCAGCACCTGGCGCGGCCGCGCCGAGGTGATTCTGGAATCCCGCGACTTCACTGCGGTATCCAGGCTCGCGGGCCAGCTCGCCAGCCAGATGCAGGTGCAGAACATCACCTTCTCGCTGTCGCGGGAAGCACGCCAGGCGGCCGAAGCCAGGCTCACCGAACAGGCCGTGGCCTCGTTCCGCGACAAGGCGCAGGCTACCACCAGACTGTTCGGCTACGGCAGCTATACCATCCGTGAAGTGCAGGTGGGCGAAGTCGGCGCGGTGCAGCCGATGCCGCGCATGTACGCGGCCAAGGCCATGATGGCCGACTCCGTGCCGGTACCGGTCGAGGGCGGCAAGGCCCAGGTCACCGTGACAGTGAACGGTTCGGTGCAGATGCTGAAGTAAGCCGCGCGCTCGCCAGCGGGGCGCATGCTTCCGTCTCCCATGCCTCGGGAGAGAACGAGCGCCTGCACCGCGTGACGACGGGGCGGCGGCATCGACCGCCACCCCGCTCGGCCCGACCGGCCCGACCGGCCTACAAGGCCGCGAACTGCTGGCGCAGCACGTTCTTCTGCACTTTGCCCATGGTGTTGCGCGGCAATTCTTCCACCAGGTGCACGCGCTTGGGCACCTTGAAGTTGGCGATGTGTCCCTTGAGCGAACCGATCAGGTTGGACTCGTCGAGCGCGGCGCCCGGCTTGCCGACCACCACCGCCACCACGGCCTCGCCGAAATCCGCGTGCGGCACGCCGATCACGGCGCTCTCCGCCACGCCGGGCATCTCGTCGATGAAGCTCTCGATCTCCTTGGGGTAGACGTTGTAGCCGCCGGAGATGATCAGGTCCTTGCTGCGGCCGACGATGGTCAGGTAGTCGTCTGGCACCTTGCGCTCGCCGGCCTGGCTGACGATGGCGCCGCCGAAGCGGCCGACGTCGCCGGTCTTGAACCAGCCGTCTTCGGTGAATTCTTCCAGCGTCTTTTCCGGCATGCGCCAGTAGCCCTTGAACACATTGGGGCCGCGCACTTCCACATTGCCGATTTCGCCCGCCGCGCACGGCTTGCCGTCGCCATCCGCCACGCGCACCGACACGCCCGGCAGCGCCTTGCCCACGGTGCCGCCGATACGCTCGCCGGCCTCTGTCTCATAGGGATTGGAGACCAGCATCACGGTCTCGCTCATGCCGTAGCGCTCCAGGATGGTGTGCCCGGTGCGCGCGCGGAACGCATCGAAGGTTTCCATCAGCAGCGGCGCCGAGCCCGACACGAACAGCCGCATGCGGCGGCAGGTGTCGTCGTCGAAACGCGGCTCCTGCAGCATGCGCACGTAGTAGGTCGGCACGCCCATCATCACCGTTGCGCGCGGCAGGAATTTCAGCACCTGCGCCATGTCGAGCCTGGGCGCCCAGATCATCTTGGCGCCGGCCAGCAGCGCGCCATGCGAGGCCACGAACAGGCCATGCACGTGGAAGATCGGCAGCATGTGCAACAGCACGTCGTCGCTGCGCCAGCCCCAGTATTCATGCAGGGTCCTGGCGTTGGCGGCCAGGTTGCCGTGGCTCAGCATGGCGCCCTTGCTGCGGCCCGTGGTGCCCGAGGTGTAGAGAATGGCGGCGAGGTCGTCGGCGCCGCGCGCCACCGTGCGGAAGGAGTCCGGCTGCGCGGCGGCGCGGGCCAGTAGCGAGCCTGAGCGGTCCTCGTCCAGCGTGAAGACATGACGGGTGCCGTGGCGGAACGCCACCTTGGAGACCCAGCCGAAATTGGCGCTGCTGCACACCACCACGGCCGGCTCCGCGTTGCCGACGAAGTAGTCGATCTCGGCTTCCTGGTAGGCGGTATTGAGCGGCAGGTAGATGTAGCCGGCGCGCAGCGTGGCCAGGTACAGGAACAACGCCTCGGGCGACTTCTCCACCTGCACCGCCACCCGCGCGCCCTCGGGCAGCTTGAGCGCGCTCAGCAGGTTGGCCAGCTTGGCGGTGGCGCGATCAAGGTCGTCCCAGCTGTAGTAGAGGCCGTCGTGGGTTTCAATGCAGCAGGCGCTGCGGTCCGCCGGAAAGCGGGATTCGAACAGGGCGAACAGGTTGGCGTTCATATTGCGGAAGATATAAAACGGAATCGGCAATAGCATAGGCGTGGGCGCTCGATAGCCGGCCAGCTCAACAGCCGGTCATGATAGGCCCGTTGCTACTGCCCGGTAAAGCGCGGCGGGCGGCGGTCCAGGAACGCGGCCACGCCCTCGGCATGGTCGGCGCTGCCGCCGTAGCGGAAGTGCGCGTCCTGTTCCGCCGCGCTCAGCGGCTCGGGCGACGCCGACAGGCGCCGGATGGTTTCCTTGTTGATGCGGGCAGCAAGTGGCGCGCCGGCAACAATGCGCGTCACCGCCGCTGCCACTTCGTCGGCCAGCCATTCGCGTGGCACGACCCGCGTCAGCAAGCCCTTGTCGCGGGCCTCGGCGGCGTCGAATACGCGCCCCTCCAGCAGGATTTCCAGCGTCACGGCGCGCCCCGCCAGGGCCAGCAGCCCGCCGAGCTCGCCGGGCGCCATGGGAAACCCGAGCCGGTTGATGGGCACGCCGAAGCGGCTGTCGTCGGCGGCGATACGCAGGTCGCAGTGACAGGCGATCTCCAGCCCGCCGCCCACGCAGACCCCTTCGATCCAGGCCACCGTGGGATGCAGGCAGCCGCAGACGGCGGCCAGCGCCGGCGCGATCACGTCGGCATGATAGCGGCGCAGCGCGGCGGCATCGCCACGCTCTTCGGGAAACTCTGCGATGTCGGCGCCGGCCGCAAAATTGCCGTCGGCGCCACGCACCACCACGCAGCGCAGCGAGGTATCGGCCGAGAGCCGCGCGAAGCCTTCCGCCAGCGCGCGCCACATCGCCACCGAGATGGCGTTGAGCTTGCCCGCGTGCGACAGCGTGACGGTGGCGACGTCGCCGTCACGCGTGAACTCCACCGCACCGCTCATGCGCGCTCTCCCGGCATTCCGGGCGTATCGGTATGCATGCTTCGATTCCTCTTCAATCCGTTCAATCGGTTCAATCGACTCAATCGACTCAATCGATCTTGGCGCCGGACTGCTGCACCACCTGGGCCCAGCGCTTGATCTCGGCGCGCTGGAACTGTGCAAACTGTTCCTGCGTGTAGACCGGGATATCCGAGCCGTTGGCAAGCCAGATCTGCTTCATCTCGGGCGTGCTCAGTGCTTTCTCCACTTCGGCATACAGTTTATCGACGATCTCCTTGGACGTGCCCTTGGGCACCCACATCGCATACCAGGTGGAGACGTCATAGTTCTTCACGCCGGCCTCGGCCGCGGTCGGCACGTTGGGAACGGTGGCCGAACGCTTGTTCGATGCCACCGCCAGCGCCTTGATGCGGCCGCCGCGGATATGCTGGGCCGAGGAACCGAGCCCGTCGAACACCATGTCCACCTGGCCGGCCATCAGGTCCGACAGCGCCGGCCCCGCCCCCTTGTAGGGAATATGGGTGATGAAGGTCTTGGTCTGCAGCTTGAACAGCTCGCCCGCCAGATGGTGGGAAGAGCCGTTGCCGGCCGAGCCGTAGTTGAGCTTGCCGGGATTCTTCCTGGCGTAGTCGATCAGTTCGCCCAGCGTGCTGGCGGGCACCTTCGCCGGGTTCACCACGATCACCTGCGGCGGCTGCGCGATCACCGTGACCGGGATGAAATCCTTCTCGATGTCGTAGTCCAGCTTCTTGTAGAACGACGGTGCGATCGCATGGTGGGCACCGCCGATGAAGACGGTGTAGCCATCCGGTGCCGCCTTGGAGGCAATGCTGGCGCCCACCGTGCCGCCGGCGCCGCCGCGATTGTCGATCACGAACTGCTTGCCCATCTGCTTGGAAAGCTGCGCGGTGAGCGGACGGGCAAAGGCGTCGGTGCCGCCGCCGGCCGGGAACGGCACGATCACGGTGACCGGCTTGGACGGCCAGGTATCGGCCTGCGCCGCGGTGGCAACCGCGCCAAGACCCGCGCCGAGCGCGCAGGCCAGCCCTGCCAGTTGAAACTGACGACGATTCATTGTTCTGTCTCCTCTCTCTTATGCTGCGGAAGGTATTTCGAAGGATCAAGCAAAGGGCTGCCCGAACAGCCCGGCGACAAGGCCCTGCCTACGACCTGGCCAGGGTCACAACAACTTCCCGACGGCGCGGCTGATCCGTGGGTTGCCGTTGCCGAGGCGAGCCAGATTGTCATCCAGCGCCTCGGTCACGTAGAGGTAATTGACCATCATGCCCAACGACTGCGCGCGCCCCTTGCGGGACAGGTCGGCAGCCCAGTTCAGGCGCTCCACGCAGGCGCCGTTGCCCAGGTGGAAGCGCGCCACCGGATCGGCCGGCAGCGCCTGCTGGCGCTCGCGCACCAGATAGTGCGCGGCCAGCGCCAGCGCGGTGTCGCGCACCTGCGCGTCCTCCGAGCCGGCAGGCAATGCGGCGAGCCAGGCGGCGCCATCCGCCGGCTGGCTGCCATGATCGCCGCGCCAGCGCGCGAGCCGCTTGTCGCCCAGCACCCTGGCGACCGTCTCGCCATCCTGCTTGCGCAGCCACTCGGCGAAACCGGGAATCGGCGACAGCGTGGCGAACTGCTTCAGCTTGGGGAATTCGCGCTGCAATTCCTCGATCACCCGCTTGAGCAGGAAGTTGCCGAAGCTCACGCCGCGCAAGCCCGCCTGCGTATTGGAGATCGAATAGAAGATGGCCCACTTCACGCGCCGCAGGTCCTCCAGCGGCGCGGCCTCGTCCAGCAGCGCATGGACGTTGGCCGCCATCTCTGGCACGAACGCCACCTCGACGAAGATCAGCGGCTCGCGCGGCATGCGCGGATGGAAGAAGGCGTAGCAGCGGCGGTCCGAGTCGAGCCGGTTGCGCAGGTCGGCCCAGGAGGCGATCTCGTGCACGGCTTCATAGCGGATCAGCTTCTCCAGCAGCGAGGCCGGCGAGTCCCAGGTGATCGGCTGCAGCTCCAGCAGGCCCACGTCGAACCAGTTGGAGAACAGCGCCTCGAGATCGTCGTCGAGCGGACGCAGGCCCGGCACGCGTTTATGCCAGCGCAGCATGTCGGCGCGCAGGCCGATCAGGAAATGCAGGCCGCAGACGCTGCCGCCCTGCTCGCCGTGCAAGGCCGCCAGCCGCTTGAAAAAGCGGATGCGCGCGTTGGACAGCGCTTGCGACAGTCCGGAGGCGGACTTGCCCGCCTTGCCGTCCTCGCCCGCCTCCGCGCTGCCGCTGGCCGCCACTTCCGCCAGCACGCCGAGCATGGCCTGGCGCGCATCGTCTCCGGCCGCCTCGTACTCGGCGCGCCAGGATTGCGCGGCGGTATTGGCGGCGCCGTCGGTCAGGCGCGCGTCGAAGCACTGGCGCAATTGCTCGCGCTGCCGGCGCAGCACGCGCGCCGGCAATACCGCAGCCTTGGCGTCGGCCCTGGCATCCGGCCTGGCCTTGCCGGCGGCATCGCGCTCGCCCTTGCGCCCCCACCAGCGGCCAAAGCGCGACAACAGGGTTTCACCGGCGGGCTCGTGGCCGCTGAGCGGCGCGCTGACTTTCTGTTCGCTGAGGGAATCCATTGGCTACCTGCTATCGATCGATGGAAGATTTGTCCGACGAGCCGGCGCTGCCGCCGTCCTTGCCCGCCAGCCGCAGGCGTCCACGCCGCGGCGCGCGGGTATCCGGCACCGCGTCGGCGCTGTCGGCATGCGGCACCGCCTCCGCCGCATCCAGCGCCCGGAGCGCGCCGCGCTGGCGCAGCAAGTGCGTCTTCATCAGCGTTTCGGCGCCCTCGGGATCGTGCGCCTTGAGCGCGGAGAACACGGACAGGTGCTCGGCGCAGGACTCCTGCATGCGCCCTGGCAATTTCAGGCTCTTGTGGCGCGACAGCCGCAGCACCTTGCGCAGGTCGCCAATCAGGCCGGACAGCCAGCGGTTGCCGGCCAGGCGCTGGATCGCCTCGTGGATCTGGTAGTTGGTTTCGTAGTAGGCGTCGATACTGCCGGCCTGCGCATAGCGCGCCAGGTCGGCGTGCAGGCTTTCGAGCGCGTCCAGGTCGGTGCTGGTGGCATTGCGCGCGGCCTCGTAGGCGCAGCGCCCTTCCAGCAGCGCCATCAGCGGAAAGATCTCGTCGAGGTCCTGCTCGGACAGCGCATTGACGAAGCACCCCCGGCGCGGCTCGAGGCGCACCAGCCCTTCGGCGGCCAGCACCTTGAGCGCCTCGCGCATCGGCGTGCGGGAGATCCCCATCGATCCGGCCACGCTGGCTTCGTCGATCCACGCGCCGGGCATCAGCACGTGCTCGTCGATCATGGCGCGCAGGCGCTCCGCGACTTCGAGATACAGGGCCTGCTGGACGATGCGCATGACGTCTCCGGAGGGAAGATGGCGTTGGCATCGGGATGGCTGCCGCAGTGTCTTGCCAGTCCCAATAATTCATAATTATGAATAACCGTAGCGGGATGACAAGCGAATTCGATGCTGCGGAGCCGCATGAGTCACTCCCGCATGGCAGGCGGGACTGCCGGAAGGCGGCTCGCGAGGCGCCGGCGCGGCGAAGCCGGGGACCGTGCGCGGACCGCGCTTATCCGGCCTGCTGCAAGATCCTGCGCGCCCGCTCCAGCACCGGCCGGTCGACCATCTTGCCGTCGACGGCGACCGCAGCGCCATTGGCATCCGCGGCAGTGGCCACGATGCGCCGCGCCCAGGCGAGCTGGTCGGCGGACGGCGCCAGGCCGGCATGCACCGGCGCCACCTGCTGCGGATGGATCAGCAGCTTGGCGCCAAAACCGAAGCGGCGCGCGCGCGCGGTGTGCCGGGCCAGTTCCGCGGCATCGCCCAGCGCCGTGCAGACGCCGTCCACCGGCGCCGGCAAGCCCGCCGCGCGCGAATGCGCCACCAGCTTGCTGCGGAAATAATCCAGCGGCTCGTCCTCGTCCGCCACGTCAAGGTCGAACATCAGGTCGATGCTGCCGAACAGCAGCCGCACCACGCCGGCGGCGCGGCTCACGTCGCGCAGGTCGGCAAAGCCGGCCGCGGTTTCCATCAGCGGATAGCAGCGGGCCTGCGGCATGGCGCGGGCCAGGGCCGCCAGCGCCACCGCGTCGGCCTTTGGCAGCACCAGGCCAAAGGCCTGCTGCGCGCGGCACCAGTCCAGGTCGCCCGCGTGATACTCGCTGCCGGCGGCATTCACGCGCACCAGCAGTGCCACGCCGGCAGCAGCAGCCTGCGCCTGCCATTGCGCCCAGCCTGCGCGCAGGCCCTCGCGGGCGGACACCTTGGCCTGCGGCGCCACCGCGTCCTCGAAATCCACGATCACCGCATCGGCACCCGATCCGATGGCGAGACCGATGCGCTCGGCACGCGTGGCGGGCACGAACAGGTAGCTGCGCGCCAGCGCATGCAGCTTGGCGGTCGCGCTCATACCGCCCCCACGCCGCGCAGCGCCTCGACCTGCTCGGGCGTCAGGCCCAGTTCGGCCAGCACCGCGCCGGTATGCTGGCCGACCGCGGGCACCGGGTCCATGCGGGCGTCCTGCGCGCCCGGCGGCAACAAGGCCGGCACCGGGCCCGCCGGCGTTTCGACCTGCCGCCAGCGTTCGCGCGCGGCCAGCTGCGGATGGGCCCAGACGTCGGCCATGGTGTTGACGCGCGCATTGGCGATGCCCGCCGCGTCGAGGCGCGCGGTAACCTGCTCTGCGTCGAGGGCGGCAAAGGCTGCCACGATGCGCGCGCGCAGCGCGGCGCGATTGGCGCTGCGCAGGCTGTTGTCGGCATAGTCGGGATGCGCTGCCAGGGCCGGGTCCTCCAGCACGCTCGCACAAAACACCTTCCACTCGCGTTCGTTCTGCAGGCCCAGCATCACGGTCTTGCCATCGCCGGTGGGAAACGGGCCATACGGGTAGATGGTGGCGTGGGCCGCGCCGGCGCGCGGCGGCGGCTCGGCGCCGTCGAAGGCGTAGTAGAGCGGAAAGCCCATCCACTCCACGGTGGACTCCAGCATCGAGATGTCGATGCGCTTGCCGCGCCCGCTCTGGCTGCGCTCGATCAGGGCCGCCAGGATATTGCTGTAGGCATACATGCCGGCGGCGATGTCGGCCACCGAGGCGCCGGCCTTGACGCCTTCCGCAGGCGTGCCCGTCACCGACACGAAGCCCGATTCGCTCTGCACCAGCAGGTCGTAGGCCTTCTTGTCCCGGTAGGGACCATCGGCGCCATAGCCCGAGATATCGCAGACGATCAGGCGCGCAAAGCGCTCGCTGAGCGCGGCGTAGTCCAGCCCCAGCCGCGCCGCCGCGCCGGGGGCCAGGTTCTGCACCAGCACGTCGGCCCTGGCCAGAAGCGCATCGAGCACGGGCGCCGCCTGCGCGTGCTTGACGTCGAGCGTGAGGCTTTCCTTGGAACGGTTGGTCCAGACGAAGTGCGAGGACAGACCGTGCACGCGGCCATCGTAGGCGCGCGCGAAATCGCCCGCGCCAGGGCGCTCTATCTTGATCACGCGCGCGCCGAGATCGGCCAGCTGGCGCGTGCAGAAAGGCGCGGCGATGGCCTGCTCCAGGGAAACGACGGTGATGCCTTTCAGCGGTTGGGACATGGCTTGATCCGGTGGCACGGTGGTGCGATGACGGGTTGGAAGGTGCCGGCGCGCACGCGAGCGCGCACGGCCAGCCCACAATCTAGCCGCAGCCGCGCCTGCTGGGAAATAGGGAATACCTGGCGGGCTATAAGTAGAATAAATACCTGCCCCGTTCCTACCCTTCCTCCAGCATCCAAGGACACCCGATGGATATCCGCTCCATGCGCTACTTCGTGGCCATCGTCGATCACGGCAGCCTGACCCGCGCCGCCGAAGTGGCGTGCGTGGCGCAGCCCGCGCTGAGCCAGCAGCTGGCCGCGCTCGAAGCCGAGTACGGCGTGCCGCTGGTGCACCGCGGCCCCAAGGGCGTGAAGCCCACCGAAGCCGGCAAGACGCTGTACCGTCATGCGCGCACCATCCTCAAGCAGGTGGAAAGCGCCGGGGCCGACGTGCGGGCCGCGGGCGCCGGGGTCTCCGGCGCGGTCGCCATCGGCCTGCCCACCACGGCCGCCGCCGCCTTCGGCATGCCGCTGATCCGCGCGGTGCGGGAGCGCTATCCGCAGGTGCGCCTGCAGCTGTTCGAAAGCATGAGCGGCTATATCTCGGAACTGCTCAACAACAACCGGCTGGATTTCGCCATCCTGTTCCGCGACACGCCCTCGCGCGCGATCGAACCCGAGGCGCTGGCGAGCGAGTCGCTCTACCTGATCGGCAACCTGCCGGAGAGCACCGGCGCCCGCCGGCGCCGCCCGGCCGGGGCTGGCCGCGGCACCATCGCGCTCAAACAGCTGGCGGGCGTGCCGCTGGCGCTGCCAAGCGGTTCGCAGGGCCTGCGCGAAGTGCTCGAGCGCAACTTCGCGCAGGCCGGCGTTGCGCCGAACGTGGTGGCCGATCTCGACTCCCTGTCCTGCCTGCTGGCCACCGCGCGCGAGGGACTGGCCTGCACCATCCTGCCGGCCTCCGCGGTGAACCCCAGCGATGCCGCCATGCCCACCCGGCTGATCCTGCCCGAGCTGCGCCGTACGCTGTCGCTGTGCTGGCCGCGCGCGTTGCCGCGCACGCGCGCGGCGGAAGCGGTGGCCGAGATCCTGCGCGAGATCGTCGCCGCGCGCATTGCGCAGGGCGGCTCGCTGAAGCCGGCGCCGGGCATGCCGGACGCCGTGCCGGAATAAATAATACTTATGGCGCTAGTCGGCGATTGAATTTCCCGGGCGTGAACCCCTCGTGTAGAGTTGCCGCCAGCAACGGGCAAAGGCGCGGCCAGACGAAAAAAGCCGGTGCGCCACCCGACATCGAGGAGACACCATGCAACGCACCCGCCATGCCCTGGCCGGCATCGCCGCGGCGATCTCGCTGTTCGCCAGCGTCGCCGCGCAGGCCGAGGCCTACCCGGTCAAACCCATCCAGATGATCGTGCCGCAGGCGCCCGGCGGCACCAACGACATCGTCGCCCGCCTGGTCGCGGCCGATCTGTCGCAACGCCTCGGCCAGCAGGTGGTGGTGGAAAACCGCCCCGGCGCCGGCGGCAATATCGGCACGCAGGCAGCCGCGCGCGCCGCGCCCGACGGCTACACCCTGCTGATGACCATCAGCAGCACACAGGCCATCAATCCCTCGCTGTACCGTCAGGTGCCGTTCGACCCGGTGCGCGATTTCGAGCCGATCTCGCCGGTGGCAAGCGTGCCCAATGTGCTGGTGGCCAATCCCGCTTTCCCGGCCAGGACGCTGCCGGAGCTGATCGGCATGGCCAAGGCCAAACCCGACTACTACCGCTTCGCCTCGGCCGGCAACGGTACCCTGAACCACCTGCTGGGCGAGATGCTCAACAGCATGGCCGGCATCAAGCTGGAGCACGTGCCCTACAAGGGCGTGGCCCCGGCGCTCAACGACGTGCTCGGCAACCAAGTGCCGCTGGCCTTCGCCAGCCTGCCGTCGGTGCTGCCGCATATCAAGGCGGGCAAGGTGCGCGCGCTCGGCGTCAGTTCCGCCAAACGTTCGCCTTTCGCGCCGGACATCCCCACCATCGGCGAGACCGTGCCGGGCTATAGCGGCGACCTGTGGGTGGGCCTGTTCGCGGTCAAGGGCACGCCCAGGGAGGTCACGCTAAAGCTGTCCCAGACCATGCAGGCAGCGCTCGCCGACAAGGCCCTGCGCGACAAGCTGGCAGCGCAGGGGGCGGAAGCGCTCACCGGCACGCCGCAGCAGTTCGCCGCCATGCTCAAGGCCGATATGGACAAGTGGGCCGTGATCGTGAAGAAGTCCGGGGCGCAGGTGGACTGAGGCCGCAGCGGGCGGCTTGATGGTCAGAGCGAGGCCTCGTGGCACGGCCGGTTCGCTCCCCTCTCCCGCTTCGCTTCTTGTAGCTACTAGCCCCCTCTCCCCATGCGCGGAGAGGGAGTGACAACCACCGGGCACTTCAAACTGCGCTGGCGCGTCCGGTCAGCCTGGTCCGGCGCTTTGGGCTGAGGTTGTCAAGCGTGTGAGGCCAGCAGAGCAGCCTGCACCCGCTATCCATTCATCCGCCGCCAAAGGCGCTATCGCACCGAAGCCTGCGCCGCATGCCCGCGGCGATAAGCCCACACCACCATCGCCACGCCCGCCAGGATCATCGGCAGGCTGAGCCACTGGCCCATGGAGAAGTTCAGCGCCAGCAGGCCAAGGAAATTGTCCGGCTCGCGCGCAAACTCGGCGAGGAAGCGGAAACCGCCGTAGCCGATCAGGAACACGCCCGAGACCGCGCCCATGGGCCGCGGCTTCCTGGAGAACAGCCACAGGACGATGAACAGCGCCACGCCTTCGCCGGCGAACTGGTAGAGCTGGGAAGGATGGCGCGGGATATTGTCGCCGGCCTGCGGGAAGATCATGCCCCACGGCAGGTCGGTGGGGCGGCCCCATAGCTCGCCGTTGATGAAGTTGCCGATGCGCCCTGCGGCCAGGCCGCAGGGGATCATCGGCGCGATAAAGTCGGTGACCTCCATCCAGTGCCGGCCGCGCAGCTTGGCGAACAGCCACATCGCCACCACCACGCCCAGGAAGCCGCCGTGGAAGGCCATGCCGCCCTCCCACACCTTGAAGATCTCGAGGGGGTGGGAGAAATAGTAGTCGGCCTTGTAGAACAGCACATAACCGAGGCGCCCGCCCAGGATCACGCCCAGCACGCCATAGAACAGCATGTCGTCCAGGTCCTTGGCGCTCCAGCCCTGGGCGGCGATATGCGGCTGGCGGATGCGCAGCCGGCCGAACCCCAGGAACATGATGAAGCCGGCGAGGTACATCAGCCCGTACCAGCGGATGGCGAGCGGGCCGAGGTGAATGGCGACCGGATCGAATTGGGGATGAATCAGCATGTTTGCCGTGAAGTTGGGTTGTAAGAAGACCGCATGCGTCCTGTGTCCGGTGACCTGCGCGCCCTGCATCGGGAAGCCGCCGGGGCGCCGGACTCAGCGCTCGGGCTGCGGCTGCGCCGGGCGCCTTCTGCCCGGCTTGCGGTCCGGTTGGTCGCCGGGTTTTATTTCCGGCTTTATGCCAGCCTTTTGCGTCACGGTCATGGCAGCAGCCAGCGCCCCGGCAATCTCGATAAACGACCCCAGCACCGGGCTTACGCTGCCCGCGCCGGCCTCCCGCCAGACCAGGCCGGTCTCGATATCGGGCCCGGCGCCGCGCAACGGCAGGTAGGACACACCGGTACGCCGAAGGTTGCAAAGCGAGGCCGGCACCAGCGCCACGCCCATGCCGGCCGACACCAGGCTGACGATGGTCTGCATCTGGATGGCCTCCTGGGCAATGACCGGCGTCAGGCCTTCGCGCGCATAGCAGCCCGTAATGATGTCATAAAACGCCGGCGCGCTTCGCCGCGGGAAGATGATAAGCGGCTCATGCCCCGCATCTTTGAGTGAAACACTACCATCCGCGGCGGCGCCCTCCCCTTCAGCGCCAGCCGGACGCCAGCCCTGCGGCACCGCCATCACCAGCGGTTCGCGCACCAGCGGCAGGTAGCAAACGCCAGGCGGCATCGCCGGCAGTTGCGGACGGATCACCAGCCCGGCATCGATGCTGCCCTCCATCAGCGCCTCCAGCTGGATATCGCTGGTGGCTTCACGCAACTGCAGGTGCACCATGGGATGGCGCGTGCGAAAGCGCCGCAGCAGGTCGGGCAGGATGCCGTAGTCGGCCGTGCTGACAAAGGCCAGCGAGAGCGAGCCGGCCTCCCCCCGCGCCAGCCGCTGGGCGAGTCCCGGCAGCGCGGCGGCGTCGGCCAGCACGCGGCGCACCTCGGGCAGCCATTGCTGGCCGGCCGGGGTCAGCGCCACGGAACGCCGTGTGCGGGCGAACAGCTGCACTCCGATCTCCTCCTCCAGCGCCTGGATCTGCTGGGATAGCGGGGGCTGGGTCATGGCCAGGCGGCGCGCAGCATGGCCAAAATGCAGCTCTTCGGCCACGGTGACGAAATAGCGCAACTGGCGCAGGTCCACATCGGCTCCTGATATGTCTTTCGACTCAATAAAGGTTGAATAATATATTTGACACCATAAAAGGCAAGCGGCATGCTCTCCTCGACAACATGGCGAGCGCCTGCCCGGTCTTCAGGTGGCAGATAGCTGAACCAGCCAAACCGCCTGCGCAGGCCGGCACACTTCCCCCCCGGAGATTCCCATGGCATACAACAAACGCTCGCAGCACATCACGCAAGGCGTGGCGCGCTCCCCCAACCGTTCGATGTACTACGCGCTGGGCTACAAGAAGGAAGACTTCGACAAGCCGATGGTAGGCATCGCCAACGGCCACTCCACCATCACGCCGTGCAACTCCGGCCTGCAACGCCTGGCCGACGCCGCTGTTGCCGCCATCAAGGCCTCCGACGCCAATCCGCAGATCTTCGGCACCCCGACCATCTCGGACGGCATGTCGATGGGCACCGAAGGCATGAAATACTCGCTGATCTCGCGCGAGGTCATCGCCGACTGCATCGAGACCGCGGCCCAGGGCCAGTGGATGGACGGCGTGGTCGTGATCGGCGGCTGCGACAAGAACATGCCGGGCGGCATGATCGCGCTGGCGCGCACCAATGTGCCGGGCATCTACGTCTACGGCGGCACCATCAAGCCGGGCAACTGGAAGGGCAAGGACCTGACCATCGTGTCGTCGTTCGAGGCCGTGGGCGAATTCACCGCCGGCCGCATGACCCAGGAAGACTTCGAAGGCGTGGAAAAGAACGCCTGCCCGTCGTCGGGCTCGTGCGGCGGCATGTACACCGCCAACACCATGAGCTCCTCGTTCGAGGCGCTGGGCATGTCGCTGCTGTACTCGTCGACCATGGCCAACCCGGACCAGGAAAAGGTCGACAGCGCCGCCGAGTCGGCACGCGTGCTGGTCGATGCCATCAAGAAGGACATCAAGCCGCGCGACATCATCACGCGCAAGTCGATCGAGAACGCGGTCTCGCTGATCATGGCCACCGGCGGCTCCACCAACGCCGTGCTGCACTACCTGGCGATCGCCCACTCGGCCGAAGTGGAATGGACCATCGACGACTTCGAGCGCATCCGCCGCAAGGTGCCGGTGATCTGCAACCTGAAGCCCTCCGGCCAGTACGTGGCCACCGACCTGCACCGCGCGGGCGGCATTCCCCAGGTCATGAAGATCCTGCTCAAGGCCGGCCTGCTGCATGGCGATTGCCTGACCATCACCGGCCGCACCCTGGCCGAGGAACTGGAAAACGTGCCCGACACCCCGCGTGCCGACCAGGACGTGATCCTGCCGATCGAAAAGGCGCTGTACAAGGAAGGCCACCTGGCCATCCTGAAGGGCAACCTGGCCGAAGAAGGCGCGGTCGCCAAGATCACCGGCCTGAAGAACCCCGTCATCACCGGCCCGGCCCGCGTGTTCGAGGACGAGCAAAGCGCCATGGACGCCATCCTGGCCGACAAGATCAACGCCGGCGACATCCTGGTGCTGCGCTACCTGGGCCCCAAGGGCGGCCCCGGCATGCCTGAAATGCTGGCCCCCACCTCGGCCATCATCGGCAAGGGCCTGGGCGAATCGGTCGGCTTCATCACCGATGGCCGCTTCTCGGGCGGCACCTGGGGCATGGTGGTCGGCCACGTCGCACCGGAAGCCCACGTGGGCGGCACCATCGCGCTGGTGCACGAAGGCGACTCCGTCACCATCGACGCGCACAAGCTGCTGCTGCAGCTCAACGTGAGCGAGGAAGAGCTGGCCAGGCGCCGCGCGGCATGGCAGCAACCGGCCCCGCGTTACACGCGCGGCGTGCTGGCGAAGTTCTCCAGGCTGGCTTCGACGGCGAGCAAGGGGGCTGTGACGGACTGAGGCTGAGGCATACGGTCCGGTCTTCACTGCCGAAATGGAAAAAGCCCGCGAGCGATCGCGGGCTTTTTCCATGGTGCGATGGAGGCTGCGTGAGGCCAAGCGAATTGCCCTGACATGCAATCCCTCACAGCCACAGTACGAAGAACGAAACGAAGGGACCGAAGCACCAAGAAAGAAGCGCTGTTCCCCCAACACCGACTCGGTGTAGCCGTGTTTGCCGCCCCGAGGGGCGGCAAACACCCAAGCGCGATGCGAAGCGAGCCGTCAGGGTTTGCTGGCCGTATGGGGCGCCTTCTTTGCCTACTTTCTTGGCAAGACAAGAAAGCAGGTCGCCTCCCAGCAGGGGAGGTGAAACTGCCTTTGACTTTAGGCTTTTGAAGTTAAGCAGTTGCAGTTGCAGTTGCAATCAAACCGTACCCCCTCCCCTCACATCCCGCCCGGGTCCCGCTCGATCTCTTCCAGCGTGGCGTCCAGCCATTCCACCAGCCGGGCCTCCAGCGCCTGCGTCAGCTCCGACGCCAGCTGTGCTGTCAGCGGGGCCAGCCGCGATTGCAGCGTGGCCTCGGTATGGGCCTCCACCACCTGCGGCCATTCGGTGCGAAAGCGCATCATCACGCGGGTCAGCAGCTCGCTGCGTACCGCGCGCAGTTCTTCCTCGCTGGGCGGCGGCGCGCTGGCGTGGGAAACGGAATAGGCGCCGTCACGCGTGGACGGCGCCGGCTGGGACAGCGTGGGCACGTCGGGCACGGGAACGGCAGAGCCAGGCTCCATCGGCATGACGACGTGGGTCACAGCCCCAGGCCAGGCCGCGTCGTTAAGCTGCGCAGGCGGGCCGGCGTCACCGGCCCGCGCCGCGGCGCCTGGCATGGCCCCCGCGCCGGGCAGGGGCGGCGTGGCGCCATCGGCGGGCAGTTCAACGACCTCCGTCAGCAACGGGATGCTGTCGTTCGGCCCCATGCGCGGAATCACGCGCGAGGTGGTGCGTTCGGTCATGCGGCGCCCCCCTTGCCCTGCCCGGCCTGGGCAATATCGTGGTGAGCCAGCGGATAGCCGCGCTCACGGTAGAGCCGGAAGCGCTCGCGGCCCGCGGCGCGGTCGTCGGCGTCGCTGCCCACCACCTCGATCATGCGCTCGAAGCTGGCGAACTGCGCGGGCGGCCGGGTGTCGAGGTTGATCAGGAGCTGGTGATGCGGGGCCTGGTCCAGCGTGGCCGCCAGCACGATCGGCGTCACCTCGGCGTGCGGGCTGTCGACCCCGCAATGGGGCAGGAAATCAAGCGCGGAGAATGTCCACAGGCGCATGTCGAGTTGCGCCAGCTGGTCCGGCGTGCCATGCACCACCAGCTTCTGGCCGGCGCCGTAGGCCTTGCGGACCAGCCGGCAGGCGTAGCCGAGCTTGTCGGGCACGTTGCTGTGGAAATCGATACGCGTCATGGGCAAAGAAGACA
>NZ_JARJLM010000710.1 GCF_029335485.1 Cupriavidus basilensis | reverse complement strand
GTACCGTGATCGACCGATGTGCGGATGAAGGGCAGGCCCAGCGTGATATTGACGCCATGGCCAAAGGTGCCGTACTTGAGCGGCGCCAGGCCCTGGTCGTGGTACATGGCCAGCACGCAGTCGGCGCCGTCGAGATGACGGGGCTGGAACAGCGTGTCGGCGGGATAAGGGCCGCGCGCGTCGATGCCCGCGTCGGCGGCACGCGCCAGCGCGGGGATGATCACGTCGATCTCCTCGTGGCCCATATGGCCGCTTTCGCCGGCATGGGGGTTGAGTCCGGTCACCAGGATACGCGGGCGGGCCAGGCCGAAATGATGGCGCAGGTCGGCGTCGATGATGGCCAGCGTTTCCACCAGCATGCCCACGCCCAGCGCATCGGGTACCGCGCGCAGCGGCAGGTGCGTGGTGGCCAGCGCCACCCGCAGCATGGCATTGCCGTGCGCGGGCTGCGGGCCGGCCAGCATCATGACCACGCGCGCCGCGCCGGCGCGCTCGGCCAGGTATTCGGTGTGGCCGGTAAAGGGCACGCCGGCGTCGTTGATGGTGCTTTTCTGCACGGGCGCGGTCACCATGCCGGCATAGCGCGGGACACCGTCGGCGCTTGCGCTGCAACCGTCGATGGCGGCATCGAGCAGGGCCAGCACATAGGCGCCATTGCGGGTGTCGAGCCGGCCGGGCTCGCACGGCACGCCCAGCGCGATATCCTCGCTGACCACGCTACCGTCCGCCAGCCGGCGCGCCCAGGCCTGCGCCACGCCCAGCGCCGCGGCGCGCGCAGCCAGCAGGCGCGCGTCGCCCAGCACGTGAAAGCGCACCTGGGGATGCTCGCCGGCGATCTGCAACAAGGCCCCGATGGTGATATCGGGACCGATGCCGGCGGGTTCCCCGGTGGTGATGGCTAGCGCGAGCGGCTCGGACATGGCGATGACGCGTTCCCTTTAACGTTGGCGGTTGACGCGGTATTCGACGTAGGCCGCCTGGCGCAACTGGCGCAGCCAGTCGTCATAGGCCACGCGCATCTTCTGCTCGCGGATCTCCGCACGGGCGAAATCTCGCTGTTTTTCCGGCGAGCTTTCGGTTTCGCGGCGGTTGAGCACCTGGATCAGGTGCACGCCGAACTGGCTGACGACGGGCTCCGACACTTCGCCCGGGCGCAGGCGGCTCATGGCCTGCTCGAACTCAGGAACCAGTTCGCCCGGCGACACCCAGCCGAGATCGCCACCGTTCTGCGCCGAACCGTCCTGCGAGAAACGCTTCGCCGCATCGGCAAAGTCGCCGCCGTGGGTAATGCGGTCGCGCAGCGTGGCGAGCTGGCGGCGCGCCTCGGCCTCCGGCATGTTCGGGCCGGTGCGGATCAGGATATGGCGCACCTGGGTCTGGGTGATGCGGTCGCCGACGGCCGGGCTGGACGAGGCCGGCGGCGCGGTGCGCTTGGCCACCAGCCTGAGCACGTGGAAGCCGTTGGCGCTCTCGATCACCTGCGGCACCACGGCGCCGGGCTGGAGGTCGAGGACGGCGTTGGCGAACAGTGCCGGCAGCCGGCCGATCTCGCGGAAGCCGAGCGCGCCGCCCTTGGCGGCTTCGGGCGCGTCGGAGGCCTGCGCCAGCTGGGCAAAATCCGCGCCGCCCTGGGCTTGCTTGAGCAGCCCCTCGGCCTTGGCGCGCAGCGTGGCCTTCTGCGCCTCGGAGGCATCCTCCGGCACGCGCACCAGGATCTGGGCCACGTTGTATTCGGTGGGGCCGCTGGCGGCGCCAGCCTGCCCGTTGTGCGCGGCCAGGTAGTTGTCGATTTCGCCGTCGTAGACCTGGACCTTGGAATCCACCTCGCGTTCGCGCAGGCGGATGACCTGCACCTGCTTGCGCAGCTCGGTGCGGTACTTGGTCCAGGTCATGCCGGTGCGCTCGACCTGGCTGCGCAGGTCCGTCACGTTCAGGTGATTCTGCTGCGCCACCGACTCGACGGCGCGGTCGACTTCCTGGTCGGTCACCTTGATGCCCGCTTCCTCCGCCGCCTGGGTCTGCACGCGGTCCATCACCAGCCGCTCCAGCACCTCGCCCAGCAGGTCGGCACGCGCCGGCACCGGCCGGTTGGCCTGGCGCAGCTGCCCTTCGATCTCGTCGGCGCGGTCCAGCAGTTCGCGCCTGGTGATCACGCTGTTGTTGACGATCGCCACCACCTCGTCCACCAGCTGCGAGCGCTGGGCGCTGGCGCCGGGCTGCGTCACGCCGAGGCGCGGCTGGCTGGGCGACGCGTTATCGCCAGCCTGCGGCATGAAAATGCCGGTGGTCCGCTGCGCGGACGGCGCCTTCAGCTGGGCTGCCGCGGGCAGCGCGAACGCCGCCAGCAGCGCGGTCAGCAGCATGCTTTGCCAGCCGTTCAGGCTGGAAGACATGGAGGAAAGAGCGTTGAATTCTTGACGTTTCATCATGGTCCGTCATTCATAGTGGTCGAGCTGGGATGGGATCACCGGCCTGGCGACGACGGGCTCATAACCCGGCACGTTCAGCCGCAGCACATCCAGCGGATTGGAGCCGATCTTGGACAGGCCGCGGAACTCCACCTGGAAGAAGATACGCCCGGTGTAGCCCTGCGAAGTATTGCGGAAACGCTGGTAGACGACGCGTCCCACCCAGCAATCCGCCGCGTATTCGAAACCGGCCAGTGCATCGACCAGCTGGCTTGCGCTCAGGTCGAATGCCACCCGGCCGATGCCATAGGTACGCTGGCTCAGCGGCCACTGGCTTGAAAGCTCGAACTGGTCGATGGCGGTATTGTCCGTCACCGAGGTCGGGCGCCGGTAGCGATAGCCGACATTGAAGGTCTTGCGCGCCTCGGGCCGCCACGAAAAGGCGATATTCGAATAGATCACCCGGTTGCTGTCCGGATTGTATTGCAGTCCGGTATCCAGGTAATAACCCTTGAACAGCTGGATCGTGGTCGCCGCCAGCAGGTCCGAATAGCCTGTCTTGGCAGGGTCCGTACCGTTGAGCTGCACCCGTTGGCCGGAGAAGTCGAAACGCTGCGCAAGCGTGCCGCGGAAGCGTTCGATGCCGCTGGACGCTTCGATCAGGCGCGTGGTCACACCCGCCGTCAGCTTGTTGTTGTCGGCGATGCGGTCATTCCCCGTGAACGGGTTCTCGCTGAAAATCTGCCCGTAGCCGAAGTCCGACTGCACGGTATCGAACAGCGGGAACAGGCTCTGGTCGCGGAACGGCGTGTAGACGTAGAACAGGCGCGGTTCCAGCGTCTGCACATAGTTGACGCCGAACAGCCGGCTCACGGTCGGCGCATCGCGCTCGAAGGTCATGCCGGAGTCCACGCTCAAGGTCGGCAGGGCCCGGTTCAGCGTATTGGGCGCGCCCGGCGTGTTGTTGGCCGACTCCATCTGGTACTGGGAGGCATTGAACGTCGCCTTGGGCGTGACGAACCAGCCCGGCCGTATGATCGGATAGCTGATGGAGGGCTGGATGAAGACCCGCTCGCCCTGCGGCTGCTGCGTGCCCGTCGTGGTCAACGGGATGCGGAATCGCGTGTAGTCGGCCTCGACCTGAATGTCGAAGCCGGCCAGGTCGTAGCGCGTGTACTTGACGTTGAGCTGCGGCTCGCGTTCGTACGAAGGCTGGCTGGGCGCCAGGGTCTGGAACTTCTGCACCCGCGCCAGCACCGCAATATCGTGCCAGTTATAGGTCACGCCGCCTTCTTGCGTGTACTGGCGCAGCGTCGACAGCGTCGCCGAGCGCGTCAGGTCGTCGGGATACTGCGCATCCGACACCTTGTTGACGTTGAGGTAAGCATTCAGGCCGGTGGCGATGTTCTGGTAGTGCTGTACCGAATACGCCCAGCGATTGGTCCTGGTCTTCTGGTCGTCCGGCAGGAATTCACCCCGGATGCGCCCCGAATACCCCTGGCCGAGGTAACGGAAGTCACTGCCGAGCTGCACGCCGCGCGAGCTCAGCACGCGCGGGAAGAGCGTCAGGTCCCGGTTGGGCGCGATGTTGAAATAGTACGGCACCGTCAGGTCCATGCCTGAGCGCGAGCTGTAGCCGAACAGCGGCGGCAGCAGCCCGCTGCGGCGCTCGTTGTTCAGGGGGAAGCTGAACATCGGCGCCGCCATGATCGGCACGTCGAAGAAGCGCAGCACGCTGCCGTAGGCGGTGCCGACCTGGCGATCGCTGTCGATTTCGAGCTCGCGCGCGCTGAAATACCAGTCCGCGTTGTCGGGCGAACAGGTAGTGTAGGACGCGTGCTTGATGAGGCTCTGGTTCTTGTCGATGAAATCGATACGCTCGGCCTTGCCGGAGCCGCCGGTCTGCTGGAAGTAGTAGTCCGGCGACAGCATATAGCCTTCATTGGCCTCGACCTTCAGCCGGGCTTCCGGCCCCACCGCGAGCGATCCATTGCGCGAGACGCGGGCGTTGCCGTGGGCGAATGCCTCGTCGCTGTCCTGGTCATAGGTCAGCTTGTCGCCCTTGACCACGCTGCCGTCGCGGCGCAGTTCGGCATTGCCTTCGAGTTCCACGCCGCGCTGGTTGTAGCCGGTCATGCGGTCGCCCGAGACAAAGGTGGGCGGGTTCTCGTCCGGCTGGCCGGTCTGGGTCTTGGCGGTGGCCGGCTCGGCCAGCCGGGGCACCAGTTCGCCGGATACCGGCGGCTTCAAGGGCGCCTGCTCGGCGCTGGGCTCGGCCACCGGCAGGTCGGGAATGACCGAACCCGCGGACTGCGCGTGAGCGCCCACTGACCAGCCGGCCATGGCCAACACGAGCGGGCGCAGTGCGCTGCCGGGGAGTCGCGCCGATGTCTTGCTTGCCTTCTGGTTCGGTGATCGTCGTTGTTCGGTCATGCGAGCGGGTCATGAGTCAGAGCGGCGGCGGCGGCCCAGCAACCGCCAGCCACCGCCGAAGCAGGCTGTCGGGCCATGGGAGGCCCGCCTGGGAGCCGCCCCGGGGCCCGGGTCTGGTCGGGTATTATACGGGGCATCCTATTCTCCCTTTCCGGCATGGCAGCACTTCCTCTCGACCCGCGTCTCGATCAACTCAAAGTCTGGGTGTCCGGACTTGGTCCGGCCTGGTCCGTCAATCCCGATTCCTGCGCCCCGGCATCGGCCGATGCCAGCTTCCGGCGCTACTTCCGGGTCAGCACCGGCCACCCCGGATATCCGACCGCGATCGTGATGGATGCGCCGCCCGCGCAAGAGGACTGCCGCCCCTTCATCCATGTGGCGGAATTGTTCGGCGCGGCCGGCGTGACCGTGCCGAAGGTGCTGGCGCAGGACCTCGGGCAAGGATTCCTGCTGCTGAGCGACCTCGGCAACACCACCTACCTGTCCCGGCTGGAGCCGGCGAGCGCGCGCCAGCTCTATGGCGACGCTGCCGCTGCGCTGGTACAGATCCAGCTCGCCACCCGCCCCGGCGCCCTGCCCGCCTACGACCGCGCGCTGCTGCAGCGCGAGCTCGACCTGTTCCCGCAGTGGTACGTGGCCAGGCACCTCGGCGTCACGCTGACCCCGGAGCAGGAAGCCGGCCTGGCCGAGGTGATGCAAACGCTGCTGGCCAACAACCTGGCGCAGCCGCAGGTCTATGTCCACCGCGACTATCATTCGCGCAACCTGATGGTGCTCGACGGCAAGGGCAACCCGGGCATCCTGGATTTCCAGGACGCGGTGATCGGCCCCATCACCTACGACGCGGTCTCGCTGTGGCGCGACGCCTATATCGAATGGGACGAGCAGGAGCAGCTCGACTGGCTGATCCGCTACTGGGAACGCGCCCGCAAGGCCGGACTGCCGGTGAACGCCGATTTTGGCGAGTTCTACCGCGATTTCGAGTGGATGGGCCTGCAGCGCCACCTCAAGGTGCTCGGCATCTTCGCCCGCCTGTACCATCGCGACGGCAAGGACGGCTATCTGGCCAACCTGCCGCTGGTGCTCAAGTACGCACGCCAGGTGGCGGGCCGCTACATCGAGCTGCGCAAGCTGGTGCGCCTGTTCGACGCGCTCGACGGCGTCGAGCGCCCGGTCGGCTACACCTTCTGATGCATCCCCAAGCGATGCCGGCCATGCCCGGCAGGCCGGCATGCCGCCCATGACAGCGGGCAGCGGCCCCGCGACCGCCATCACCCGCCGCGGCGAATGGTGGGCGGGCGCGCGCGCGCTGGCGCCCATGCTGCTGGGCGTGGCGCCGTTCGGCCTGATCTATGGCGTGCTGGCGGTCAACGCCGGCATGCCCGCGTGGCTGGCCTGCGCCATGAGCGCAATCGTGTTCGGCGGCGCCTCGCAGATGATCCTGACGCAGTTGTGGGCGGCGGGCACCCCCGCGCTGCTGATCGCGGTCACGGTGGCCATGGTCAACCTGCGCCATGCGCTGTATTCGGCCACCATGGCCCCGTCGCTGGCCCACCTGCCGCGCCGCTGGAAGACGCTGATCGCCTACCTGCTGACCGACGAAGCCTTCGCCGCCATGACCCGGCGCCTGGTCGACGACGACGGGCACCAGCGCTACCGCCACTGGTTCTTCTTCGGCGCGGGCTTCGCGCTGTGGGCCAGCTGGCAGGTCTCGACGCTGGCCGGCGTGCTGGTGGGCGCCCAGGTGCCGCGCGACTGGCCGCTCGATTTCTTCCTGCCGCTCACCTTTATCGCCATCATCGTGCCGGGCATCAAGCGCCGCTCGCACGCCGCGGCGGCGCTGGTGGCCACGGCGCTGGCGGTGGCCTGCTTCGGCATGCCGCACAAGCTCGGCCTGATGGTGGCGGCGCTGGGCGGCATTGCCGCGGGCATGCTGCTGCTGGGCAAGGAGCGCCGGCAACCCAGGCGAGCCTCGACGGAGCCCTCGGCATGAGCCAGATGACCCTGCTGCTGGTATTCATCGGCGCCGGCCTCGCCACCTTCCTGATCCGCCTGTCGTTCATCGCGGTGGAGGGCCGGGTGCGGCTGCCGTCCTGGTTCCGCACCGCGCTGCAGTTCGTGCCGGCCGCCATGCTGTCCGCCCTGATCGCGCCCGACCTGCTGATGCGCGACGGCCAGGTCGATATCCACCCCGGCAATGCGCGCCTGGTGGCCGGGCTGGTGGCCATCGTCATCGCCGCCAGGACGCGCAGCATCGGCTGGACCATTGCCGGCGGCATGACCACCCTGATCGCAATGACCTACCTGCTGAACGCGCTGAAGTAAGCGCCGGAGACCCTGCATTGAAAGCCATGATTTTTGCGGCCGGGCGTGGCGAGCGCATGCGCCCGCTGACCGATACCTGCCCCAAGCCGCTGCTGCCGGTGGGCGGCAAGCCGCTGATCGTCTGGAAGATCGAAGCCCTGGCGCGTGCCGGCTTCAACGACATCGTGATCAACCACGCCTGGCTCGGCGCGCAGATCGAAGACGCGCTCGGCGACGGCAGCCGCCTCGGCGTGCGCCTGGCCTACTCGGCCGAGTCCAGCGCACTGGAAACCGCCGGCGGCATCGCCCAGGCGCTGCCGCTATTGTCGTCCGCGCCGGCGCGCGGCGAGATCTTCCTGGCCGTATCCGGCGACATCTTCACCGATTACGACTTCCACTGCCTGCTGCCGCGCCTGCGCGCCATGTCCGGCGCGCCCGAGGCGCGCATGCACCTGGTGATGGTGCCCAATCCGCCGTTCCACCCGGGCGGCGATTTTGCGCTGGACGCGGATGGCCGGCTGTTGCCCGCGGCCACGCCGGCGGCGCCAAACCTGACCTTCGGCAATATCGGCCTGTATGACACACGGCTGTTCACCGCCATCGAGCCCGGCCGGAAAGTCGCCATGACGCCCTATTACCGTGCCGCGGTGGCCGCCGGCCTGGCCAGCGGCGAGCGCTTCGACGGCGTCTGGGAAAACGTCGGCACGCCAGCCCAGCTGGCGGCCCTGGATGCCGCGGTGCGGGCCAGGGCCGGCGCGGCGGCGGCACCGCTGGCCTGACCCCTCTCGCCTGCCCAAGTACCGCACCGGCAATGCGGCGGCGGTAGAATCAGCTTATTCCCCATCCACGTGGCCCCACACATGTCCGCACCCGACTCCGCTCTCCTCCTCGCCTGTCGCGACCGGCGCGCCCGCGTGCTGCAGCAACTGCGCGCCGCCGGCGGCGGCGTGGCAATCCTGCCCACCGCGCCCGAAGCCATGCGCAACCGCGATAGCGACTACCCCTATCGCCACGACAGCTACTTCTATTACCTGACCGGTTTCACCGAGCCGGAGGCGGTGCTGGTGCTGGTGGCACAGGCGTGCGGCGCCGAGCGCAGCATCCTCTTCTGCCGCCCCAAGCACGAGGAACGCGAGATCTGGGACGGCTTCCGCCACGGCCCGGAAGGCGCGCGCGCGGCCTTCGGCTTCGACGAGGCGCATTCGATCGAGGAGATCGACGCGCTGCTGCCGCCGCTGCTGGCCAACCACGCCGTGCTGGCCTACCCGCTGGCCGCCACCACCCGCACCGACATGCAGGTGCGGCGCTGGCTGGACGCGGTGCGCATGCAGGGACGCGCCGGCGTGAGCTCGCCGTCGACGGCCATCGACATCCGCACCATCCTCGACGAGATGCGCCTGTTCAAGGATGCCGGCGAGATCGCCACCATGCGCCGTGCCGCCGAGATCTCGGCGCAGGCCCATGTGCGCGCCATGCGCGTGTCGCGCCAGGGGCTGCGCGAGTACCACCTGGAGGCCGAGCTGCTCTATGAGTTCCGCCGCCACGGCGCGCAGAGCGTCGCCTACAACTCCATCGTCGCCGCCGGCCCCAATGCCTGCGTGCTGCACTACCGCGCCGGCCCCGCCGAGCTGCACGATGGCGACCTGTGCCTGATCGACGCCGGCTGCGAGCTCGATGGCTACGCCTCCGACATCACCCGCACCTTCCCGGTTTCCGGCCGCTTCTCGCCGGCCCAGCGCGAACTGTACGACCTGGTGCTGGCCGCGCAGGAAGCCGCCATCGCCGAGACCCGCCCCGGCGTGCCCTACAACGTGCCGCACGACGCCGCCACGCGCGTGCTGGCGCAAGGCATGCTCGATACCGGCCTGCTCGACCGCAACCGCTGCGGCAGCCTGGACGACGTGCTGGCCAGCGGCAGCTACCGCCAGTTCTATATGCACCGCACCGGCCACTGGCTCGGCATGGACGTGCACGACGTGGGCGAATACCGCGTGCCGGGCGCTGCCCCGGCCGAAGGCGAGCGCGCCTGGCGCCCGCTCGAACCCGGCATGGTGCTGACGGTGGAACCCGGCATCTACGTGCGCCCGGCACCGGAAGTGCCGGAGCGCTTCTGGCATATCGGCATCCGCATCGAGGACGATGCGGTGGTGACCGGTGGCGGCTGCGACCTGATGACGCGCGGCGTCCCGGTCAAGGCGGACGAAATCGAGGCGCTGATGCGCGACGCGGGAGGTGCGCGATGATGGGCTGGCTACGCAAGGTACTTCCGGTGGGCAATCGCGCGCAGACCAGCCGCGCGCCCGCCTACGATCCCGCGCAACCGTTCGTGATCAACCTCTACGACGACCGCCTGGTGGTGCATCGCCCCGATGGCCAGCGCGAAGAGCTGGCGTGGGACGCGCTCGAGCGCGTGGTGGTGCGGGTTTCGAACCGCGAACCGTGGGCCGGTCCGGCCTGGCTGATCCTGGTGGGCGATTCCGCGCCCGACGGCACGCCGCAGGGCTGTGTGATCCCGCTCAACGCGGTCAACCAGGCCGCGCTGGTGGCGCGCCTGCAGGCATTGCCGGGCTTCAGCCAGCAGAAACTGGACAACGCCCTGCGCGACGCCGAGGCAGGCAAGCACCGCACCGACGCCAATCTCTGGAAGCGCGGCGCGCAGGCAGCGGACGATGCGGGCGATGACCTTGCCGCCGGCGACGGCGACATCGGCGCCAGCCCTGGCGGCGCGCATGCGCCAGAAAAGCCCTGAAGACTCCCGGAACCTGAATATGCTGGATAGCCTGGATAGCGTGGACGGCACGGACATCGCCATCGTCGGTGCCGGGCCGGTGGGCCTGGCGCTGGCCTGCCTGCTGCTGCGCAACAGCCCCTGGCGCCTGACGCTGATCGACGCCGCCACGCCGGCGCGCGCGGCCCGCGATCCGCGCGCCATCGCGCTGTCCCACGGCAGCCGCCAGCTGCTGGAGCAGATCGGCGCCTGGCCCCGGGCGGTCACGCCGATCGAGCATATCCATGTATCGCAGCGCGGGCGGTTCGGCCACGTCAGGCTGCACAGCGACGACTACGACGTCCCCGCGCTTGGCTATGTGGTGCGCTACGGCGACCTGTGCGAGGCGCTCGAACGGGCGCTGGCCCAGGCTATCCAGCAGGCAGGCCCTGCCGGCGAGCGCCTGGCGCGCGCCTACGACACACGCATAGATCACATCGAGCAGTCCGCCGGCCCGGATGGTAACAAGGACGGCGCGTCTGGCGGACTGGTGCGCCTGACCGGCCACACGCACGATCGGCAGCCGGCCGCCTTTGCCGCGCGCCTGGCGGTGCAGGCCGAAGGCGGCCTGTTCCACAAGCAGTCCCCCCTCGCGGGGAGCGGCGCGCAGGCGCAGAAGTACCGGCGCGATTACCGCCAGACGGCGATCGTCGCCCATGTCGCCTGCTCGCGCCCACAGCCGGGCTGGGCCTGGGAACGCTTCACCGACGAAGGACCGCTGGCGCTGCTGCCGCACGAAGAGCACGGCATGGCGGGCTATGCACTGGTGTGGTGCTGCCCGCCGGACCTGGCGGCGCGACGGCTGGCGCTGCCGGACGCGGCATTCCTCGCCGAGCTGGAGCAGGCCTTCGGCCCGCGCATGGGCCGCTTCACCGGCATCGGCAAGCGCCATGCCTTCCCGCTCGGGCTCAATGCCGCGCCGGTCACCGTGCAGGGCCGCGTGGTCGCGGTCGGCAATGCCGCGCAGACGCTGCACCCGGTCGCCGGCCAGGGCCTCAACCTGGGCCTGCGCGATGCGTTTGCCCTGGGCGCGGCGTTGCGCGCCGGCTGCAGCCCGCAAGCGCTGCAGGCTTTCGCGGCGCAACAAAAGCTGGACCGCGCCGTGACCATCGGGGTGACCGACCTGCTGCCCCGCGTGTTTGGCATCTCCTACCCGCTCGCGGCCCATGCGCGCGGCGCGTCGCTGGCGGCGCTCGCCTGCCTGGGCCCGCTCAAGGATGCGCTGGCGCGGCAGATGATGTACGGCATGCGCCGCTAAAGCCGGCCGGCGGCCACGCCGGCACCATTGTTTGCAATCGGGCCCGGTGCATTATTTGCTCAAATCTTGAGCAACCCGGGCCGTTTGGCGGTAAAATCCCGCCCTCACACATGCCCACTTGAAGACGCCGAGCTGCATATCGGCAGGGCATGCCATTTCCATTTTTGTCTCGTTGCGGGCCGCCTTGCGGCCCCTCGACAGTCTCTATCGTGCAAATCGGACCGCACCAGCTCCGCAACAACCTGTTCGTCGCGCCCATGGCCGGCGTGACGGACCGGCCCTTCCGCCAGCTGTGCAAGCAGCTCGGGGCGGGCTACGCGGTGTCCGAAATGGTCGCTTCCAACGCGCAGCTGTGGAAGAGCGAGAAGACCATGCGGCGTGCCAACCACACCGGCGAAGTCGAACCGATCTCGGTCCAGATCGCGGGCGCCGAACCCGCGATGATGGCCGAGGCGGCACGCTACAACGTGGATCGCGGCGCGCAGATCATCGATATCAACATGGGCTGCCCGGCCAAGAAGGTGTGCAATGTCGCCGCCGGCTCGGCGCTGCTGCAGAACGAGCCGCTGGTGGTGCGCATCGTCGAGGCGGTGGTCGCCGCGGTCGGCGACCGCGTGCCCGTCACCCTCAAGATCCGCACCGGATGGGACCGCCAGAACCGCAATGCGCTGCGCATCGCGCACATGGTGGAAGACGCCGGCATCAGCATGCTGACCGTGCACGGCCGCACGCGCGCCGACCTGTACAAGGGCGAAGCCGAGTACGAGACCATTGCCGCGGTCAAGGCAGCGGTCTCGATTCCCGTGGTCGCCAATGGCGACATCACCACGCCGCAGAAGGCAAAGCGCGTGCTGGCCGTGACCGGCGCGGACGCCATCATGATCGGCCGCGCGGCGCAGGGCCGGCCCTGGCTGTTCCGCGAGATCGAGCACTACCTCGCCACCGGCGAGCTGTTGCCGCCGCCCGAAGTGGCCGAGATCCGCGCCATCATGAACGCGCACCTGGAAGACCACTACGACTTCTATGGCGAGTTCACCGGCGTGCGCACCGCGCGCAAGCACATTGCGTGGTACACGCGCGGGCTGGCTGGCGCCAACCTGTTCCGCCACCGCATGAACACGCTGGAAACCACCACGGACCAGCTTGCCGCGGTCAATGCCTTCTTCGACGAACAGGCGCTGTTGTCCGAACGCCTGGTGTACGTGGACGAAGGCGTGGACGGCACGGACGATGCCGACGACGAGAAACGCAACGAGTCGAACAACAACAAGAACGGGGAGTTGCTTGCCGCATGAGCCGCAACGCTATCGACCAGTGCATTCGGGACAGCCTGAGTGCCTACTTTCGCGACCTGGACGGTGAAGAGCCGTCGAATATGTACAACATGGTGCTCGAGGCCGTCGAACGGCCGCTGCTCGAGGCAGTGATGGCGCGCGCCGAGCGCAACCAGTCGCTCGCCGCCGCCTACCTTGGCATCAATCGCAATACGCTGCGCAAGAAGTTGCAGCAGCACGGTTTACTTTGAAGTGATCCCCACAGCCATGATCAAGCAAGCCCTCCTCTCCGTATCCGACAAGACCGGCATCGTCGACTTCGCCCGCGACCTCAACGCGCTCGGCGTCACGCTGCTTTCCACCGGCGGCACCGCCAAGCTGCTCGCCGAAGCCGGCCTGCCGGTCACGGAAGTGGCCGACTACACCGGTTTCCCCGAAATGCTCGACGGCCGCGTCAAGACGCTGCACCCGAAGGTGCACGGCGGCATCCTGGCCCGCCGCGACCTGCCCGAGCACATGGCTGCGCTGGCCGAGCACAATATCCCCACCATCGACCTGCTGGTGGTCAACCTGTACCCGTTCCAGCAGACCGTGGCCAAGGACGACTGCACGCTGCCGGACGCCATCGAGAACATCGACATCGGCGGCCCCACCATGCTGCGCTCGGCCGCCAAGAACCACCGCGACGTCACCGTCGTGGTGGACCCGGCCGACTACGCGCCGGTGCTGGCCGAGATGCGCGCCAATGCCAACAGCGTCGGCTACGACACCAATTTCCGCCTGGCCACCAAGGTGTTCGCGCACACCGCACAGTACGACGGCGCCATCACCAACTACCTGACCAGCCTCGGCGCCGACAAGTCGCACCAGGCCCGCAGCGCCTACCCGCAAACGCTCAACCTGGCCTTCGAGAAGGTGCAGGAAATGCGCTACGGCGAAAACCCGCACCAGTCCGCCGCGTTCTACCGCGACCTCAAGGCCTTCGACGGCTCGCTGGCCAACTACGTGCAGATGCAGGGCAAGGAACTGTCCTACAACAACATCGCCGATGCCGACGCCGCGTGGGAATGCGTCAAGTCCTTCGATCCCGCCAACGGCGCCGCCTGCGTGATCATCAAGCACGCCAACCCGTGCGGCGTGGCGATCGGCGCCAACGCGCAGGAAGCCTACGAGAAGGCCTTCAAGACCGACTCGACCTCGGCCTTCGGCGGCATCATCGCCTTCAACGTCGAGCTGGACGAAGCCGCCGCGCAGATCGTGGCCAAGCAGTTCGTCGAAGTCCTGATCGCCCCGTCCTTCAGCGCCGGCGCGCGCGCGGTGTTCGCCGCCAAGCAGAACGTGCGCCTGCTGGAAATCCCGCTGGGCAAGGGCATCAACCAGTATGACTTCAAGCGCGTCGGCGGCGGCCTGCTGGTGCAGAGCCCGGATGCCAAGAACGTGCAGCCGGGCGAACTGCGCGTCGTGACCAAGCGTCACCCGACGCCGAAGGAAATGGACGACCTGATGTTCGCCTGGCGCGTGGCCAAGTTCGTCAAGTCGAACGCCATCGTATTCTGCGGCGGCGGGATGACGCTGGGCGTCGGCGCCGGCCAGATGAGCCGGGTGGATTCGGCGCGGATTGCCAGCATCAAGGCACAGAACGCCGGTCTGACCCTGACGGGTTCGGCGGTGGCGTCGGATGCGTTCTTCCCGTTCCGCGATGGGTTGGATGTGGTGGTGGATGCTGGCGCAAGCTGCGTCATTCAGCCGGGCGGCTCCATGCGGGATGATGAGGTGATCGCTGCCGCGGATGAGCGGAATATTGCGATGGTGCTGACCGGCACCCGGCATTTCAGGCATTAAGAGGTTGGGCCTGCCCGGCGGGGGTTGTTGATTTTTGATTCTCGCTGGGGGGCTTGGGTTCTGTTTTGTGTTTGTGGGGACCTGATTTGGGTCTGCAGGGCCTAAAGGCGGTGTGGTGTCGGGTTCTTGGGCTTGGGTGGGTTTTCAGACA
>NZ_JARJLM010000070.1 GCF_029335485.1 Cupriavidus basilensis | reverse complement strand
GCCGGGCAAGGTGGCACGGCACACGCGCGAACCGGGCCATGGGCGCCCAAGCGTATGAGCGCCCGCTACAATGTGCTGTCACTGATTTGTCTGCGGGCCTGGCCCGCCGGGTTTGTATTCCCGCCGTTCGCCCGCCAGGGCGTGGAGGCCACGCGCAAATGAAATCGATGGATCGCTGCCCCGCCGCCATACCCTCCCGCATCTCTATCCTTGGCCGCGACCTGGTGTTCGTGGTGTGCATCAACACCGTGATCGCCGTGTGCCTGAACTACGGTTTTCGCACCGGGGGTTCGCTCTGGCACAACTTCGTCTACAGCCAGTTCATCGGCGTGTCGATCTGGCTGTTGATCGACATCGCGCGCGTGGTGATCTGGTGGAACGAGCGCCCCCGGCGCTGGCCTTTCCTGTGCCTGACCGCCGTTGCCGTGCCGCTGGGGGTGATCCTGGGCAGCTGGGCCACGCGCATCGTCCTCAACGAGCCGGCGAAGTCCTTGGAGGAAGCCACCGACATGCTGCGCATGTGCCTGGTGGTGGGCATGCTCGCTTCGGCCAGCATGATCTACTTCTACTGGTCGCGGGAGAAGCTCGCCCATCTGGAGCGGCAGGCCGCGCTCGACGCCCTGCAGCGCGAGGAAGCGGAGAAGCAACTGGTACGTGCGCAGCTGATGGCGCTGCAGGCACAGATCGAGCCGCATTTCCTGTTCAACTCCCTGGCCAACCTGGATTGCCTGATCGCAACAGACCAGCAGGCCGCGCGGCGGCTGCTGCAACGGCTGATCGGCTTCCTGCGCATGTCGCTGGCGCACACGCGTGCCGAGCAATGCACGCTGCGCCAGGAGTTCGAGTTGCTGCGCAGCTATCTCGACATCCAGGCGCTGCGCTTCGGCACGCGCTTGAGCTACGACATCGAATTGCCCCCTGAGCTCGCGGAGGTGGAGATCCCGCCCATGCTGATCCAGCCGCTGGTGGAGAACGCGGTCAGCCATGGCATCGAGCCGTGCATGCGTGGCGGCAGGATCGTGCTGTCGGCGCGCGCCCAGGGCGACGCCGCGGTGCAGGTGGTGATCGCCGATACCGGGGTTGGTTTCGGGCATGCCATGACCAAGGGCTCCGGCCTGGGCCTGACCCATGTGCGCGAGCGGCTGGCCCGTATCTTCGGGGCCGCCGCCAGCATGCAGATGGAAGAGAACACCCCGCGCGGCGTGATTGTCCGGCTGACCTTGCCGGTCGTGCGCACCCCGGTGCCGGCAGCGGTGCCGACGCCGGCCCCGGCGGCGTCGGCCAATGTCGCCGCCGGCATCGGGATGGCCCCCGTCGCGCGGGCCGCGCAGCGCGTTTCCCATTCCTGAGGCGACTGACCGCTTCACCCGTCCCGGCTGCCCCGGCTGATCCAACCGCTCACTATTGCCCCCATGTCTCCGACCTTGTTGATCGCCGACGACGAGCCGCTGCTCGCGCGCGTCCTGCATGCCGAATTATCCAGCCTCTGGCCCGAGGCGCAAATCGTCGCCGTGGTGCACGACGGCGTATCCGCGCTGGAGGCGGCCCGCCAACACGCGCCGCAGGTGGCCTTCCTCGATATCCGCATGCCTGGCATGAGCGGCATGGACGTGGCCCGCGAACTGATGGAATTCGATCATCCGCCGCTGGTCGTCTTCGTCACGGCATACGACCAGTTCGCGCTCGAAGCCTTCGAGCGCGAGGCGGTCGATTACGTGCTCAAGCCGGTGCAGCCGGACCGGCTGGAGGCGACGGTGCACCGCCTCAAGGCTCGGCTGGCAGCGCACGCGCAGGCCAGCGAGGAGGGCGGCGGCGTGATCGACACCGAGCGCCTGGCGCAGTTGCTGGCGCGGCTGGAGACGCTGGAGCCGGGTGGCATGCCGGGCCAGCAGGCGCCGGCGGGCGCGCCCCAGCATGGCTACCTGCGCTTTATCAAGGCGCTGGTGGGGCAGGAGATCCGCATTATCCCGGTGGATGAAGTGATCTATCTGGAGGCGACGGACAAATACGTCAACGTCGTGTCCGTCGGTGGCGAGGCGCTGATCCGCACCAGCCTGCGCGAGCTCTCGCAGCAGCTCGATCCCGAGCGCTTCTGGCAGATCCACCGTGGCACCGTGGTGAATATCGACTGCGTGGCCAGCGCGGTGAACCAGTCGCTCGGGCGGCTCGCGCTCAAGCTGCGCAACCGCTCCGAAACCCTGCCGGTCGCGCGCCAGTACGCTTACCTGTTCAAGCAGATGTAGCGGGCAGGGCACCCCTGCCGGGGGCGGTTTTCCTCTATGATGCGGTATTCGCAGCGCGCTCAACGGGCCAGGCAGCAGCGGCCGGCGCGCCATGCCTCAGTCCAGCACACAGCCGCCCGATGACCACCGCCACCTTTGACCCCGTTCGCAATCCGCTGCGCCACGATGCCCAGGTGATCGGCCTGGTCGGGCTGGCCCACGGCGTTTCGCACTTCTACCATCTGCTGCTGGCGCCCCTGTTTCCCTGGATCAAGGCCGAGTTCGGGCTGAGCTACGCCGAGCTGGGTTTGCTGATGACGGTGTTCTTTGCCGTCTCGGCGGTGGTGCAGACGGCTTCGGGCTTCGTGGTCGACCGCTTCGGCGCCTCGCCGGTGCTGTTCGGGGGGCTTGGGCTGCTGGGCGCCGCCGCCCTGCTGCTGTCGGTCAGCCCCAGCTATGCCATGCTGCTGCTCGGCGCCGGCGTGGCCGGCATCGGCAACGGCGTCTTCCATCCCGCCGATTTCACCTTGCTCAACAAGCATGTGTCGCAGCCGCGGCTGGGCCACGCGTTCTCGGTGCATGGCATCTCGGGCAACCTGGGCTGGGCCGCGGCGCCGGTTTTCCTGGTGACCATCGCCGAATTCGGCAGCTGGCGCACCGCCCTTGGCTGCGCCTCGGTGGTGGCCTTTGGCGTGCTGGCGGTACTGCTTGCGTTGCGGCATGTGCTCGATCCCCGCGGCACCCATGGCGCCGCCCCCAGGCCAGCAACGGCGGCCAAGGCCGGTGGCGGCATGCTGGCGTTCCTCAAGCTGCCCCAGGTGTGGATCTGCTGGGCCTTCTTCCTGATCACGACGTTCTCGTTCTCCGGTATCCAGAGCTTCGCGCCGACCGCGCTGACCCAGCTCTATGGCATGCCGCTGACGCTCGCCACGGCTTGCTACACCGCCTATATGCTGTGCAGCGCGGGCGGCATGATCGTGGGCGGCTTCGCCGCCGGACGCACCAGCAACCACGACCGCCTGATCGCCATGAGTTTCACGTTGTCGGGCCTGGTCGCCATCGTGGTGGGGCTGGGCGCGTTGCCGGCCGCGCTGGTGCCGGTGCTGATGGGCGTGATCGGCTTCGGCGCGGGTACCGCCGGGCCTTCGCGGGATTTGCTGGTGCGCGCCGCGGCGCCGGCCGGGGCCACCGGGCGGGTCTATGGCGTGGTCTACTCCGGCCTGGATATCGGGCTGGCCAGCGGGCCGCTGTTCTTTGGCGCGCTGATGGACGCGCGCTGGCCCAGCTGGGTCTTCTTCATGATCGGCGCTTTCCAGATGCTGGCGATCTTCACTGCCGTCACGGTGGGCAATGGCAACCGTTCGCGGCGCGAGATGGCAGGCAAGCGGGCGGCCGCCGGCTGACGCCAGGCCCGGCCCGGAATGCGCGAGGGCGTGAGCGGGCCACCCCAGGAATCCACGGTTCCGCACGGAACCTTCAACCGCGACTGTCGATTGCCCATGGCCAATTCCAATTCCGCTGTTAGCGCTTCCCATGACGCCGCCGGGGCCACGCCCCAGCCGGGCGGCCATGTCCTGGTCGATGCACTGCTGGCCCACGGCGCCGAGCTCGCGTTCGGGGTGCCTGGCGAGAGCTATCTTGCCGTGCTCGACGGATTCCACGCGCGGCGCGATCGCCTGCGCTTCGTGATCTGCCGGCAGGAGGGCGGGGCGGCGGTCATGGCCGAAGCCTATGGCAAGCTGACCGGGCAGCCTGGCCTGGCGTTCTGCACGCGCGGCCCCGGCGCCACCAATGCCAGCATCGGCGTGCATACGGCATACCAGGACTCCACGCCGATGATTCTCTTCATCGGCCAGGTCGGCGGCGATTTTGCCGATCGCGAGGCGTTCCAGGAGATCGACTACCGCCGCATGTTCGGCCAGATGGCCAAGTGGGTGGCGCAGATCGACCGCGCGGAGCGGATTCCCGAGTACATCGCGCGGGCCTACCAGACCGCTACCTCCGGCAGGCCCGGCCCGGTGGTGCTGGCGCTGCCGGAGGATATGCTCTCCCAGCCGGCCGCCGTGCCGCAGCTGGCGCATTACCAGCGCGTCATGAGCTGGCCGGGGGAGGCGGACCTGGCCCGGCTGGCCGGCATGCTGGCGGCCGCCGAGCGCCCCTTTGTGATTGCCGGCGGCAGCGGCTGGACGCCGCAGGCCTGCCAGGACCTGCAGCGCTTTGCCGAACGATTCCGGTTGCCGGTGGGTTGCGCCTTCCGCTTCCAGGACCTGTTCGACAGCCGCCACGCCAGCTATGCGGGCGATGTTGGCATTGGCATCAACCCGGCCCTGGCGGAGCGCATCCGCGCGGCCGACCTGGTGCTGGCCATCGGCCCGCGCCTGGGCGAGATGACCACCGGCGGGTATACGCTGCTGGCCGCACCCCGGCCCGCGCAGACCTTGATCCACGTGCATGCGGGCGCCGAGGAGCTGGGCAGCGTCTACCAGGCCGACCTGATGGTGCAGGCCTCGATGCCGGCCATTGCGGCACGGCTCGCGCGGCTCGATGCGCCGGCCGCGCCGCGCTGGCAGGCATGGACCGCCGCCGCGCACGCGGACTATGAAGCTTATGTCGAGCCGCGCCCTTATGCCGGGCCGGGTGTGGACCTGGCCGCCATGGTGCGCACGCTGGATGCCGTACTGCCGGCCGACGCCGTGGTGACCAACGGCGCCGGCAACTACGCCAGCTGGCTGCATCGCTATTTCCGCTACCGGCCTTTTGCGGGCGGTGGCCGCGGCCAGCTTGCGCCGACCAGCGGCGCCATGGGCTACGGCGTGCCGGCGGCGGTAGGCGCCAAGATCGCCTTCCCCGGGCGCACCGTGGTGGCGCTGGCGGGCGACGGCTGCTTCCTGATGAATGGCCAGGAACTGGCCACGGCCATGCAGTATGGCGCGGCAATCATTGTCATCGTCGTCAACAACGGCATGTACGGCACCATCCGCATGCACCAGGAGCGGGAGTATCCCGGCCACGTAAGCGGCACGGAGTTGCACAATCCCGATTTCGCGGCGCTGGCGCGGGCCTATGGCGCGCGCGGCGCCGTCGTCACCCGCAACGAAGAATTCGAGCCGGCCCTGCGCGAGGCGCTGGCCGCGCCGGTCGCCAGCCTGATCGAGATCCGCATCGACCCCGAACAGATTACGCCGCGCACCACGCTGCAGGCCATCCGCGCCCAGGCGCTGGCAGCGCGGGGCGGGTCCTGAGGCGGGACGGCGCCGTCGTGCGGCGTTCTTGTCGATTGCTTTGTTTTTGGCCTTCCTTTTCCAACCTAGCTACCTGACCAACCTGACTTAGGAGTCCTCCATGAGCTTTGCTACCACCGATCTGTGCGATGCCAACGAGACACGCCTGGCCGACGGCTCGCTGCGCGTGCTGGCGCCGGTGTTCCGCCATTTCGGCAAACGCACGGCCTTCTCCGGCCCGGCAGCCACGCTGAAGGTGTTCGAAGACAATTCGCTGGTGCGCGAAGCGGTCGAGTCGCCCGGCAATGGCCGCGTGCTGGTGGTGGACGGGGGCGGCTCGCTGCGCTGCGCGCTGGTGGGCGGCAATCTTGGCGTGCTGGCCGAGAAGAACGGGTGGGCCGGCATCATCGTCAACGGCAGCGTGCGCGACAGCGCGGAGCTGGCGGTTTGCGATATCGGCGTGCGCGCCCTGGCCCTGCATCCGCAGAAAAGCCAGAAACGCAATATCGGCGAGCGCGAGGTCGCGGTGCTGATGCCGGGCGCGGTGGTGCGGCCGGGCAACTGGATCTATGCGGACGCCGACGGCGTGCTGGTGGCGGACAGCAAGCTGGAGGGCTGAGCATGCCGGTGGTTTTCGTCTACGGCACGCTGCGCGCCGGCGAAGTCAACGATCTCAACGCGGCCGCGCGCCGGCACGGCATTGCCGCGCCGAGGCTGCTGGGCGGCGCCACCGTGCCGGGCCGGCTCTATGACTTCGGCAACTATCCCGGCCT
>NZ_JARJLM010000709.1 GCF_029335485.1 Cupriavidus basilensis | reverse complement strand
ATATTGAGCAGGTGCATCTCGTCGACCACCGGCATCAACACCGCGTAGGCGGCCAGCACGCCGCCGGGGTCCCGCAGGGTCAGGCCGATATGGCCGGACTTGACGGAATTCTCGAAATTGCCGCGCGTCCACGGATGGCTATAGGCCCTCGCCTCGATCTCCGCCACCGCTTGCACGTCCAGTGCGCTCATGCGGCCGATGGCCCAGCCCGAAGGCGCCTGCGGCATCACCGGCACCTCGGGCCATGCGCCAGCGGCGTGGGGCGCCTGGCCGGCGCCGGCTTCGGGCGGCAAGGTCCGGCGCGCGCTCATGGCCGCTCTCCCGCCGCGGCGAGCGATGCGCGCTGCTCCGCCACGGCCTGGCGCTCGGCGATGGTCTGGGCGACCTTGTCGCGCAGGTAGATCGGCATGGCATCTTCCGGCGCGACGGTTTCATTGCGCGCCAGCGCGCGCAGGGCAATCGACACCAGGGCGGGCGCGGCAGGCAAGGCATCGGGCACGCTGTGCAGCGCCAGGGCCGTGGCCTTCAGGCGCTCGCCGAAAACGGCCGCGGCATTGCCCGCCAGCCAGAACGGAGCGGACGGCTGGCTGACCGCCTCCGGCGCGCAAACCTGCATGGCCGTCGCCGCCTGCCACTCGCCCGCCGCGGCATCCCAGCGGAAGGCCCCGGCATAGGCTTCGTCCATGCGGGCGTCCAGGGCGACCAGCACCGACACCCCGGGCGGCAGCGCGGGAATGCCCTCCCCGCCCAGGCGCACGCGTTCGGCGCAAGCCATCAGGGAATTGACGGGAACCACCGGCAGGCCGGCCCCGAAGGCCAGGCCCTGGGCCACGCCACAGGCGGTACGCAGGCCCGTGAAGGAGCCGGGACCGGCGCCAAAGGCGATGGCGGCACAATCCGACAAGGCAATGCCGGCCTCGGCCAGCAACTCGCCGGCGGCCGGCAGCACGCGGGCGGATGAGCGCGGGCCGGTGTGTTCATGACGAACCAGGCACTCAAGGGCGCCGCCATTGGCGATGCGCCCGAGCGCGACGGAACACCACTCGGTGGAGGTTTCAACTGCAAGAATCCAGGACATGGCGAGATTGTATCCGGAGCGGCCTGAAAAGCTGAACTGGCACGCGTCGGGGCCACCGCGGGCGCCACGCCCAGCGCGAGCGCCGCGCCGCGGACTGAAGCCTTCTTCGGTTTCTTTCGCCTCAAACGCACGGTGGCGGGCGCTATCATCCGTGCAGCTAGGCATTTTTGATCCCACCGCATCACGAAGGCTCCCCCAGCTTTCCCTCTTTCATCCAGGAGAATCCCATGAGCGACCTGCAGGCACGCTTCGCCCAAGCCCAGCTCGACGTCAAGCAACTGACCGAGCGCCCCAGCAATATGACCCTGCTGCGCCTCTACGCGCTGTTCAAGCAAGGCAGCGAGGGCGACGCCCATGGCAGCAAGCCGGGCATGACCGATTTCGTCGGCCGCTACAAGTTCGAAGCCTGGGAAACCCTGAAGGGCACCAGCCAGGAAGACGCGATGGACAAGTACGTCGCCCTGGTCGAGGAACTGCGCAGCGGCGCCACCGCCTGAAGCACGCCCCGGGGCATGTGCCCCGCACGCCGCCTAGGCCGCCTAGGCCGCATCCGCCGGCAGCGGCCGTGGCCGGATCCGCCAGGCCGCCAGGATGGCGGTGGCGATGACCAGTCCCACCGCCAGGAAGGTCTCGTCGAAGGCGCGGATGCGGGCGGCGGCATCGCCCTGCGGGCCGAGCACGGCGCCCTGCGCCGCCAGCCGCCATTGCAGGCCCACGCCGGCCAGGCTCACGCCGATGGCACCCCCCAGTTGCCGCAGGAAATTGATGCAGCTGGAGCCCTGCGCGATCAGCGAATAATCCACGCCGCGCATCGCCCCCAGGGTCAGCGAAGGCAGGATACAGCCCAGCCCGATACGGCCCAGGATGGCAAACGCCACCAGCAGCAGGTACGGCGTGGCCTGCGATCCCATTGCCATCAGCAGGAAGGAAGCCGCCAGCAGCGCCAGGCCGAACGACACCTGCCGGTGCGGCGCGATGCGATTGGTCAGGCGCCCCGCCGCGGCAATGGTAAAGGCCAGCGCCAGCCCGGCCGGCAGCAGCACCAGGCCGGCGCGCGACGGCGTATAGGCCAGCGCCATCTGCATATAGACCGGCAGCAGGTAGGTGGACCCGAACAGCCCCGCGCCATAGATAAAGGCCACCACCGCCCCGGCGGCGAACTGCCGATAGCTGTACAGGCGCATGTTCATCAGCGGATTCGCCGCGCGCAATTGCCATAGCACGAACACCACCAGCATCAGCACCCCGAAGCCCGCCAGCGCCAGCCCGGCCGGCACGCTCTCGCGCAGCTGCACCAGGCCGTTGAGCAGGCTGACGGTGGCGATGCCGGCCAGCCCCAGGCCCTGCCAGTCCAGCGGCTTGCGCTCGCCCATCATGGCCGAATCGACCGCCATGAAGCGCCGCGCCATCCACAGGCCGATCAGCGTCAGCGGCACCACCACGAAGAAGATCGAGCGCCAGCCGAAGGCTTCCACCAGGAAGCCGCCCAGGCTCGGGCCCAGCGCCGGCGCCAGCACCACGCCGAAGCCGAACAGGCTGATCGCCTTGCCCTGCTCGCGCTCCTCGAACACCCGCAGGATCAGGATGTTCGGCAGCGGCTGCAGGATCCCCGCGGCTATGCCCTCGGCCGCCCGCATGGCGATCATGACGCCATAGGTCGGCGAGAATCCGCCAACCAGCCCGCCCGCGCCCAGCAGCAGCAGGCTGCCCATGAAGGTGCGGCGCAGGCCATAGCGGTTGAGCAGCCAGGGCGTCAGCAGCATCGACAGCGTCATGGCGATCATGAAGCTGGCCGCCACCCACTGCGCACGCTCCTGTCCCAGCACGAAATGCCGGCTCAGGTCCGGAATGGCCACATTGACGATGGTCGACGACACGATGGACGAAACCGTGCCGAGCATCAGCGTCAGCAGCACCAGCCAGCGCAGCCGGCTGCCATAGCGCGCCCGCAGCGATGCCCGCGTAGGCGCGCCCGACAGCCTGCCGGCGGCAGGCGGCGAGGGCTGCGCGCTCACCCCAGACGCCCGAGGGCTGCCAGTTCGCGGATCTTGCGCACGGTGTCGAGGTCGGCCTCGTGATAGGCCGACTTGACGATCTCGGCGTAGCGGTCGTCGCCGCTGTCGTCGATCGCCGGCATGGTGGTCTCGTAGGTGAAACGCAGCAACAGCGCGCCAGGCCCCGGCGTCTCGATCGCCATGGTCAGCGTGCCGCCCGCGTGGTCGGTGGTGGCGGCGGTTTCGTAGCGCACCACGCGGCGTGCCTCGAAGACGACGCGGTCGCGGATCGTTGCCTTGCCGAAATGCAGCTCGCGCTCGACCCAGTCGTCGCCCCGCTCCAGCACTTCCGCGCGGTCCAGGCCCATGACGAACAGCTCGGGCTCGGCACTGCGCAGCACCAGTCCCTGCCACAGTTGCTCCGGCGTCAGCGTGTCCAACTGGATATTGCGTGGATCGTTGATCTCCACAAGGTGCTCGAAACGCAACTTTTTCTCCCTATCTATCGTTAGCCGATATTATGAAGGTTTCTGCGACA
>NZ_JARJLM010000708.1 GCF_029335485.1 Cupriavidus basilensis | reverse complement strand
CGCGCCGGGCGCGACGAACAGGGCGCTGGCATTGTCTTCCGGCGTCACGTGCGGGCGCAGCAGGTTGCCGTTGGGGAACAGGTCGTTGGAGATCTGGCCGTAGGTCTCGTAGCGCCGGTCGAACACATTGGCCACGCGCGCGTAGATCTCGAAGTGCTTGTTCACGCGGTAGGACGCCCGCAGGTTCACCGTCATATACCCCGGCGTGCTCCAGTCCGCGTACTTGGGCGCCTTGCCGGGCTGCGGGTCGGCGCGCAGCCCGTCTTCGTTGCCGCTGGTGACGCTGCTGGACACGCCCACCAGGTCGGCCCCCAGCGTCAGCCCGGCCAGCGCCCGCCAGTCCACGCCCAGCTTGATGGTGTGCCGCGGCACGCCCGCCATGCGCATGCCGGGCTTGACGTCGATGGTGCGCTCGCCCACCGCGAGCTGGCCGTTGGCCTGGTAGGTGGCCTGCAGGTAGCTGTAGCCCAGCCGCAGCGTGAAGTCGCCCAGGCGCTGCCGCGCGGACAGGTCGAAGCCCTGGTTGCGGGTGCGCTCGAAGTTGGCGAAGTAGCCTTGCTGGGTGTTGGGCGCGCGCAGGAACAGGATGTCGTCGTGGTTGTCGATGCGGTAGAGCGTGCCGGAGACCTCGGTGTCCTTCGACGGCCGCCAGCGCGCGCCGGCTTCATAGGAGTGCGAGACCACCTGCTTCAGGTAGGGGTCGGCCTGCAGGCCGGCGGGCAGGCGGCAGGGCTGGGCCGGATCGGCGCAGCCCAGCTCCAGCACCGTTGGCACCCGGTTGTTCTGGGCGTAGCCGCCGAACACCGAGACCCCGCCGCCGAGCTTCTGGGTGAGGCCCAGCGCGGGATTGAGCCGGCGGTAGGTGAAGCTCTCCCGCGGCTGCTCGGTGCCGTCGCTGTTGCGCAGCGTATTGCTGACGGTGACGTGATTCCACCTGGCCGAACCGGTCAGGAAGGTGGAGGGCGTGAGGGCCCAGGTGTCGGACA
>NZ_JARJLM010000707.1 GCF_029335485.1 Cupriavidus basilensis | reverse complement strand
GGCGGTGGCCTTGGCCGCCGCCTGGGCATGCGCAGGCAGGAATGCCGCGCGCAATGAAAACGGGGCTCGCAAGGAGCCCCGTTTTTTTGACCGGCTTGTCGCGCAGTTCCGCCGGCCTGGAAAAGCTGTTCTGTCCGACTTACGCTATTGCAGCAGGTTGTACTGCTCGCGCATCACGACGATGATGGACCTGGCAGCTGCCAGCTGGGTCGGCAACTGGTCATCGGGCTCGCGCGGGAAATCGACTTCCGCGCTCCAGTTGCAACCGGTGTGGTCCGGCTGGTGCACGCGCATGGCATGCAACTCGCATTCGCCGCATTCCGGGTTGTTGTTGAGGAACTGGTTCAGGATGGCCATCAACTCCGACCGGGTCTTAGCATCACGCCGCATGAGTCACCTCGTCCGTTGCCGTCTCGTTGCCTGGAACCTAAATCTAGGCAGGTATTCGCAGGCTCGCCAATTGAATCGGGCTATTAAACCGCGGCTTTCGATCCCGTTGCCACGGTAGACTGTCTCTATCGCATCGCAGCAATTCCTGTTGCGATGCGACAGCGGCGAGGCCGGTGCCGCGCTGCTCGGCGGCCGTCGCCATGGTGCGGTGCGCGATGGCCTTGGGCGGGCTCGCGCGTTGCTCGGGTGTGGCCCTGGCAGCACCGGCGACGGCCAGCCCGGCAAGCGTCGGTACCTGGAGGGCGGCTTGCCGCGTTGCTATCGTGCCGGCAGCGTGGCAAGCGCGTCGCGCAGATAGCCCAGGAGTGCCGCATCCACCCATGTGCCTTCGGTCAGCCGGGGCTCGGCCTCGAGCGCCCGGCGGATTTTCTGCTGGGTGGCGGGATCGTCGCCCGCATAGGCACGGAACAATGCCAGCCAGCGCTGCGCCAGGTCCTGTACCGCCGGATCGCCAGGCGTCTTGCCTTGTGTCATGGCCTCGCGGACGGCGGCGATCAAAGGTGGCCAGTGCCGCATCTGCTTGCCATAGTTGGCACGCATATGAGCGAACTCCACTGGTGTCAGGTATGTCTCGTACAGCGCAAGCTTGGTCTCCGCGAACGCCTCCATGACGTAATCGACCGTCTGCGGCGAAATGCCGGTTTGCGCCTGCAGCGCTTCTTCGCTGGCGTGCATCGCGTTGAGCTTGGCCGCCAGGGTTGGGTTGGCGGCGGTATCGCGTTCTAGCAGGGCCATCCAGCGCACGGAGAGTGCCTGGGCCTGCGCGCCGCGCGCAGGGGCGCCGGCCTGCATCAAGGTGTTGACTTCGGCCACCAGCAGGGCCCATTCCTGTTGCTGCGCCTGGCCGGTCTGGTAGAAGGGCAGCGCATCGAGTTCATCGGGGGAGAAGTATTTGTCGTACATGGTCATCATTTCCAGGGTTGAGAGCCAATCGGCGGCATCCGGCTCCACTCCGGCCACGAACTGCGCGTGCATTTGCGCCAGGCGGTCGCGCAGACCGACGGTCCGCGAGATCTGCTGGTCCAGCATGCGTATCTGCTGTTCGAGGACGGCGGTGGGCGATATCTCCGGATTCGCCAGAACCTCACCGATGCCAGCCAGCGATACCCCGAACCGGCGCAAGGCCTGGATCTGGTGCAAGCGGGAGATGTCCCGCTGGCTGTATAGCCGGTATCCGGAATCGGAACGCGCAGAAGGCGTCAGCAGTCCGATGCTGTCGTAGTGATGAAGTGTCCTGACCGTCAGGCCGCAACGCTTTGCCAAATCACCGACTCGCAACAACATCGAAACTCCTTTCTCCTGACTGCGCGAACCCATGCTCGGGCCTCACCTTGCGTGAGGCTCAAGCGGATTTTGCATCCTGCCCGGTTTTGGTTCCCGATGGCTACCGGACGCGCGCCGTGTACGTTCAAGGCGCCTCTGGCCATGGAACTCCGGGGCCGGGAGGCATGGCTTGCCGGCCCCTTGTCAGGCCAGCGCTCGGTTCGCTCGCGCCGGAAATCCGTGCTTGCTGGAGGCCCATGCGATTGCCAGGCCGGGAACCAGCAGTATGAGCAGAGCCCAAGGGAAGACGCGGGCGCCCTGCGTCTCCAGCAGGATGCCGCCAACGATGCCGCCAGGCTATAGTTTCAAGCATATATGACTAATCTGTCATAAATTGGGGGCTGGATGGATAGTCTTGGATCTCTCAGCGTGTTCGTCAGGGCAGGGGAGGCCCGCAGCTTTACCGTGGCGGGCCAGCAACTGGGCATATCGTCCTCGGCGGTCAGCAAGGCCATCGTGCGGCTGGAAGAGCGGCTGGGCGTGCGCTTGTTTCATCGCTCCACCCGGACCGTCAGTCTCACGCCGGAGGGCGCGCTCTTCCTTGAGCGCTGCAGGCGCATCCTCTGCGAGGTCGCCGCGGCGGAAACAGAGCTTTCGCAAACGCAGAGCGCGCCGCGTGGCAAGCTGAGGATCAGCTTGCCGTCGATCGGCGCCTTGTTCATGGCCAGGCTTGCCGACTTCAAGCGGCTCTATCCCGAGGTCGAACTGGACATCGACTGCTCGGACCGGCTGGTGGAGGTGATCGAGGAAGGCTTCGATGCGGTGATCCGCACGGGAGAGCCGAGCGATTCCAGGCTGATGACGCGCGCCATCGGCTCTTACCGGATGGTGGTCGTCGGTTCGCCCGAGTATTTCCGGCGCGAGGGCGTTCCTGTGCAGCCCGAGGATCTGGCGCGCCATGCCTGCCTGATCTTTCGCTTTCCAACCACCGGAAAGCTGCAGGTCTGGCCGCTGCGCCGCGCTGGCCAGGCGATCGACATCGAACGGCCGGCCAGCATGGTGACGAACACGCTGGAACCGCAGGTGTGCTTCGCCGAGCAAGGCCTGGGCATTGCCTGCGTGCCGGATATCGCCATTCGCCGGCAACTGGACGAAGGCACGCTCGTCACCGTGCTGGACGACTACAACCAGGATTGCACGACGCTGCGGATACTGTGGCCGTCGAGCCGCCACCTGTCGCCCAAGCTCAGGGTCTTTGTCGACTTCATCGCCGGGAGCCTGCTACCGCGCGAGGGCGGCAGCGTGAATGACGCTCGAGCAAAGCCGGCACCGAAGCCAGCCGGAACATAAAAAACCCGCCACCAGGGCGGGTTCAATTCCCGTTGGCAAGGTGAAAGCCAGCGTCAGAACTTGTGACGCACGCCCACGCCGAAGGTGTCGCCATGCGACAGGTCGGTGATCTTGTCGTAGAAGTAGGCTGCGTAGACGTCGGTGCGCTTGGACAGGTTGTAGTCATAGGCGACCGCCACCGTATTGCGCTTGAAGTCGGCGACCGAGTTCTTGGTCTTGTCGTAGGCGTAGGACGCCAGGATGTTGCCGTTGCCGACCGGCACCGATACGCCGACCTGGCCGTTGGTGTGCTTGATGTCGCCGTTGGCGTTGTTGTTGATGTCGGACTTGATGTACTGGCCTTGCGCGAACAGCTTGACGATCTTGAAGTCATAGCTCACGCCGGCTTGCACCGCGTTCTGCTTGCTGAAGCCGACCAGCAGGGGGCTGCTCGACGCGGTCACGTCGCCCGGCGTGCTGTCGAACTTCACTTGCTGGAAGGCCAGCGTGGCGGCGAACGGCCCGTTGAAGTACATCAGGTTGCCGCCCCACTTGTTCTGGCCGTTGGCACCCGCCTTCTCGCCGAAGGAGTAGATCACGTTGGCGGTCAGGCCGCCGAAATTCGGCGTGGAGTACAGCAGCGAATTGTTCCAGCCCGAATCGCCGATGATGCCGGGGTCGTTCACGCGGGCCGTGGACGCGCCGAAATAGGTGTGGAACACCATCGGCGAGAACACATAGGAATCCACCAGCGGGTTGAACAGGATGGTCGATACGAAGAAGGGCGTGGTGTTGCGGCCCAGCTTGATGGTGCCCAGCTTGTCGTTCTGCAGGCCGACATAGGCATTGCGGCTGAACATCGAGTCACCGTTGAAGCGGCCGGAGGCGCCGCTGTCGGTACGGAAGAAGCCGTTCAGGTCGAAGATGGCCTTGGTGCCGCTGCCGAGGTCTTCGGTACCCTTGATACCCCAGTACGAGGTCTGCATGCCGCCCGAGTTGGCAACATAGGCGCGGTCGGTCGAGCCGACGTTCTTGACGCCGCCGACGAACATGTCGGCCTGGCCGTACA
>NZ_JARJLM010000706.1 GCF_029335485.1 Cupriavidus basilensis | reverse complement strand
GCTTCGGCCGGCGAGATACGTTCGCGGCGCTGGCGCAGGAAGTCCGCGAGCGCAGCACGGGTGCGGTCAAGGGTGCGTGGCGGCATGGGAATCGGAAGGGACAGGATCAGCGGATTAGCCTATTGCCCTGTGTAATAGCATAAACACTTAAATTGTAATACTTTGGAAGCCGACTGAGAATGCGGGCCTGAGCTATCCACAGGATCCGCCATGCCTTCTCCCACTGTCTCCGGCGACCGCCCGCCGGGCCTTCGCCCCGCCACGGCCCAACCCGCGGCAAGTCCCTCCCCCACTGGCCTGGCAGTCCTGCTGCTGGGCGGCTTTGTCACTGTCTTCGACCTGTTCGTGGTCAATGTGGCGATCCCGGCCATGCGGACCGACCTGGGCGCCAGCTTCGGCGAGATCGGCGCCGTGGTGGCGGCCTACGAACTGGCCTATGGCGTACTGCTGATCATCGGCAGCCGGCTGGGCGATCTCCATGGCAGGCGGCGGCTGTTCGTGCTCGGCATGGCCGGCTTTACGCTGAGTTCGGCACTGTGCGGCGTCGCCGCAACCCCTGCGCTGCTGATCGCGGCGCGCGTGCTGCAAGGCATGGCGGCCGCGCTGTTGTTTCCGCAGATCTACGCCGTGATCCGCGTCAGCTATGCGGATGCGGCAAGGCGCCGCGCCTTTGGCCTGCTCGGCATGACGCTGGGCCTGGCCGCGATCGCCGGCCAGGTGCTGGGTGGCTTGCTGGTACA
>NZ_JARJLM010000705.1 GCF_029335485.1 Cupriavidus basilensis | reverse complement strand
CGCCGATCCTGCATTGAAGCCAAACCAACCCACCCACAGCATCGCCGCGCCGATCAGCGTCAGCGTGAGGTTGTGGGGCGCCATCGGCTCCTTGCCGAAGCCGACGCGCTTGCCCAGCACCAGCGCGCACACCAGGCCCGCGATCCCCGCGTTGATATGCACCACCGTGCCGCCGGCGAAGTCCAGGATGCCGGCGGCCGCCAGCCAGCCGCTCGGCTCCCACACCATGTGGGCGATCGGCGCATAGACAATGAGCGACCACAAGGCCATGAACACCAGCATGGCCGAGAATTTCATGCGCTCGGCGAAGGCGCCGCAGATCAGCGCGGGGGTGATGATGGCGAAGGTCATCTGGTACACCATATAGACCGTTTCCGGAATGGTCGCGGCCAGGTGGCTGACGGTGAGCGTGGTCGCCTTGTCCCCCTTGACGTAGTTCATGCCGTGCAGCATGAAGCGCGACAGGCCCCCGATGAAAACATTGCCCGGGGTGAAGGCCAGGCTATAACCGACGACGGTCCAGAGTATCGTGACCAGGCAAGTGATGGCGAAGCTTTGCATCAGCGTGGCCAGCACGTTCTTCTTGCGCACCATGCCGCCGTAGAAAAGCGCCAGGCCAGGTACCGTCATGAAGAGCACCAGGGCCGTGGAGGTCAGCATCCAGGCGGTGTCGCCGCTGTTAAGGTTCCTGGCATCGGTGACAAACGGCGCGGTGGGCGCCGCGGGGGCTGCATCCGGCGCCGCGGGGGCTGCCGCGGCCGTTGCCGCCGTGGCGGCGGAGGCGGCGTCGTCGGCCAGCGCGGCGCCGGAATGACTGCCCAGGCTCAACGCCACCGCGGCGAGCGCCCCCACTATGACGATTCTGGCAAACAGCTTCTTCATGGGATGCCTCCTGCCTGTGCAAATGTGTGTAGGGTCAGAGCGTTAAAGCGTTAAAGCGCATCGGCGCCGACTTCGCCGGTGCGGATCCGGACCGCCTGTTCGATGTCGCAAACAAAAATCTTGCCGTCCCCGATCTTGCCGGTGCGGGCCGCCTGCTCGATCGCCTCGATGGCATGCTCCACCTGATCGTCGCGTATCACCGCCTCGAGCTTCAGCTTCGGCAGGAAATCCACAACGTACTCGGCTCCTCGATAGAGTTCCGTGTGCCCCTTCTGACGCCCGAACCCCTTGACCTCGGTCACGGTCATGCCCGCTACGCCAAGCCCCGAGAGCGCTTCGCGCACATCGTCGAGTTTGAACGGCTTGATGATTGCGATGATCATTTTCATGAAACTCCCCCCTTGAAGGCTGCATCAGGATGAAGCGAAGCGGTTCGGCGGCGCAGTGCCGGCGCAGGCACGCGGACGGCATCCGCCGCCCCGCAAACCTGCGATCGATGCGAGCAATGGCTGCAGTTGGAGAGTGAGTGAACCGAGTTTCGAGTCCAGCGTACCGCTTGCCCCGGTCAAGCGATACGGGTGAGGCATGGGCCTCCCGGGAACGCGGCATTCTGCCGATCCGGGAAGCGCCCTGTCATCTCGGCCTGTGCAAAGACCGGCACTGGCGGCGCTGATCGACAGCGCGCCGGCATGCGGGTCCCCGTTAGCCTGTTCTCCCCCGTGAGCCAGGGAATCCGTAATGCGCAACGGGCCAGGAAACCGGACACCTCCAGCAGTGGGCTCTTTTTTCATCATGCGCCTCGCGGGGTCAAGTGAAAATGCTGGTGCTCGGTGATTTGCTGCAACTCCCGTGCCATACGGTGGCGTTGCGCATCGATCGGATACTCGCGCACGCAATGCAGACGAAAAAGCACCTGGCCGCTTCGAAAGATTGCCAATGCGAACTGGCGAGCGCATGCCGCACACCGGCGCTCTGTTGGCCGTGCACGATAAATGGGCACGGCTGCACGCAAGTGGCACAAGAAAAGGGAATGCACTCGCCATCGATCGACGCGCGATGGCTGGCTTTCAGTCTGTCGGTGCCGGCACCGATGCCCGGGAAGGGCCGCCACCTACCCGGTTCAGGTGGCTTTCTGGATACCGGCACGCCTGCCGGCGTTGACGCTGAACAATGGTGACGCCAAGCCTTGCGAATTCATGCAAGGGCCGGTACAGGGCCGCCTATGCTAGACGGAGGCGTCGGCAGGGGCGGCAGCGGCCCGGCCGCGTGACCACAGGGTCCAATCCCGGTTCAAGGAGATGACAATGAACAAGCGCTTGAGTGAGGAAGGCATGGATCTGCTGTTTCGCGAAGCACGCACGCACAATGCCTGGCTGAATCAGCCCGTGAGCGACGAGACCTTGCGGCAGCTCTATGACCTGATGAAATGGGGACCGACCAGCGCCAACTGCAGTCCCGCGCGAATCTTGTTCCTGCGCAGCCCCGAGGCCAAACAGCGCCTGTTGCCCGCGCTGGCGCCAGGCAATGTGGATAAGACCATGGCCGCGCCGGTCACCGCCATCATTGCCTACGATGTGAAGTTCTATGAGTTTTTGCCCAAGTTGTTTCCGCATGCGGACGCGCGCTCCTGGTTTGCCGACACACCGGAACTGGCCTCGGCTACGGCGAGGCGGAACAGCTCCCTGCAGGGCGCGTACTTCATGATCGCTGCACGCTCGCTGGGACTGGACTGCGGACCGATGTCCGGCTTCGACAATGCCAAGGTCGACCACGAATTCTTCCCCGCGGACACGAAGGCCAATGCCTTCCAGCTCGAACACTTCCCGGACAGTCACGTGAAAACGAACTTCCTGTGCAATCTGGGCTATGGCGATCCCGGCAAGCTGTTCCCGCGCAGCCCCCGCCTGGACTTCGACGAGGCATGCAAGCTGCTCTGACCTGCCTGGCCGCCGCTCATGACGGCCTCCATTGCCGGGGTGCCGTTATCAGCTCGCATAAGGCGAATAAAAGCACAAGCGCAATCCAAGGGAGGCCCGGGACGCGCCGGCGTCTGCGCGAGGACTGCGAGATTACTCCGGCCTCCCCGCGCCGAAACGATAGACCACCA
>NZ_JARJLM010000704.1 GCF_029335485.1 Cupriavidus basilensis | reverse complement strand
TTTTTTCGCCTAAGCGCCAGAATTCCCATGCGCCTCATCTCGCTGCTGCTGTTCGTGTTGTTGCTGGCCATCCAGTATCCGCTTTGGCTGGGCAAGGGCGGCTGGCTGCGCGTATGGGATCTCGACAAGCAGGTGCAGGAACAGACCGCGCGCAACCAGGCGCTCAAGTTGCGCAACGCCAAGCTGGAAGGGGAAGTGAAGGACCTGCAGGACGGCACCGGTGCCATCGAGGAGCGTGCCCGCTACGAGCTGGGCATGGTCAAGGATAGCGAGGTGTTCGTGCAGTTTGTCGCGCCCGCTCCCAAGGTCAGCGCCACGCCGCCGCTGCCGCCCCCGCCGAATTCCCCGGCCGTTACCGGTCACCGCTGACCGCCGCCCGTGCGTGAAAGCGAAGCCATCCTCCCGGCATGGCGACGCGGCGTCGCGGTTCAGTCTCTATTTTCCGTCGTAGGATCCGTCCATCTCCGCTGTCCCCTGGCGGGACGGATGCCGTGCGTCCGCGGGCATGGCCGGCTCTTTGCGTGTGCCAGGGGTGGCTGGCCGCCTGGCCATTGCGCCCGGCGCATCGCACTGCCGGATCAGCGAATCAGCGGGTTACCGGCTCACCA
>NZ_JARJLM010000703.1 GCF_029335485.1 Cupriavidus basilensis | reverse complement strand
ACATCCCGGCCGGGAGGGGCGGGAGACCAGTCCGGGGAGGCGGCCGGAGGCACGCCTGTCCCGGCGACGGGATGCGAGCTGAGGGCGTCAGCGCGGGTGCGGCATGGCTGGATGCCGGTCAGTCCACCACCACCGGGCGCAACACGAGCGGATAGGGAGCGCTAGCGTGTTTCGCTGGTTCGGGGTCGCGGGCTGGCCGGCAGCCGGCGCAGTGCCGGCACCTTGCCGGGCCAACTCAGTCCGCCTGCTTGCGCAGGAAGGCCGGGATGTCGTACGTATCCACGCCCTTTTCCTGCAGTGCCGCCACGTGGGCGGATGCAGACTCGCGCGAACTGCGCCATACCGCCGGCGTGTCCAGGTTGCTGTAGTCGGGCGCGTTGCTGTGGCTGACGCCGACGTTGTTGGTCATATTGCCCATCATCTGCACCGGCATATTGTCGGTACCGGTCTTGAGCAGGGTCATCGGCTGCTGCTTCTTCGCCGAACGGCCCAGGCCGGTCGCCACCACCGTCACGCGCAGCGCATCGCCCATGGAGTCGTCGTAGACCGTACCGAAGATCACGGTGGCATCTTCCGCGGCATAGCTGCGGATGGTGTTCATGACTTCCTTGGTTTCCGACAGCTTGAGCGAGCGGCTGGCCGTGATGTTGACCAGCACGCCGCGCGCGCCGGACAGGTCCACGCCTTCCAGCAGCGGACTGGCAACGGCCTGCTCGGCAGCCAGGCGGGCGCGGTCCACGCCCGACACGGTCGCCGTGCCCATCATGGCCTTGCCCTGCTCGCCCATGACCGTCTTCACGTCTTCGAAGTCGACGTTCACCAGGCCATCGACATTGATGATCTCGGCGATGCCGGCCACCGCGTTGTGCAGCACGTCGTCGGCGCACTGGAAGCACTTGTCCATCTCGGCGTCGTCGCCCATCACTTCGAACAGCTTCTCGTTGAGGACAACGATCAGCGAATCGACGCAGGCTTCCAGTTCGCCGGAACCGGCTTCCGCCACCTTGGCACGGCGCGCGCCTTCGAACTCGAACGGCTTGCTGACCACGCCCACCGTCAGGATGCCCATTTCCTTGGCAACCTGGGCCACGACCGGAGCAGCGCCGGTGCCGGTGCCGCCGCCCATGCCGGCAGTGATGAAGACCATGTGCGCGCCACGCAGCGAGTCGGCGATCTGCTCGCGCGCCTGATCCGCGCAGTTGCGGCCGACCTCCGGCTTGGCGCCAGCGCCCAGGCCGGTGTTGCCCAGTTGCAGCACGCGCGAAGCGCTGGAGCGCTTGAGCGCCTGGGCGTCGGTGTTCATGCAGATAAATTCGACGCCTTGCACGCCACGGCTGATCATGTGCTGCACGGCGTTGCCGCCCGCGCCGCCCACGCCCACCACCTTGATGATGGTGCCGTCCTGCATTTCCGTTTCAATCATGTCAAAGTCCATCACTGCCTCCAAGAAGTATCAGCCGCCAAACGCTGCAGCCTCCCCGCCGCAACCCTTGGTTACTGAACAAGAAACCATCCAATGAAACTGCCTGTTCAACGGCCTGCACACGATCTGGTGGACAGGCCGGCCCTTCACTCAACACACCCAGGCCGCCGGCAAGCTCAGAAGTTGCCGACGAACCATTCCTTCATGCGGGTCCACACCTGCTTGACCGAGCCGCTCTGTACTGCCACCTTGCGGCCGCGCATGCGTTGCACGCGGCCTTCGAGCAGTAGTCCCATTACGGTCGAATAGCGCGGACTCTTAACAACTTCGTGCAAATTTCCACGATATTCCGGCACACCGACACGAACCGGTTTGAGGAAGATATCCTCGCCCAGTTCCACCATGCCCGGCATCATCGCCGTGCCGCCGGTGATCACCACACCCGACGACAGCAATTCTTCATAGCCCGATTCGCGCACCACCTGGTGCACCAGCGAGTACAGTTCCTCGATACGCGGCTCGATCACGGCCGCCAGCGCCTGGCGCGACAGCGTGCGCGTGCCGCGGTCGCCGACGCCAGGGACCTCGATCATGTCTTCCGGATCGGCGATGGCCTGTTTGGCGATGCCGTACTGGATCTTGATGTCCTCGGCATCGGGCGTCGGCGTGCGCAGCGCCATGGCGATGTCGTTGGTGATCTGGTCGCCGGCGATGGGGATCACGGCCGTATGCCGGATCGCGCCTTCGCTGAAGATGGCGATATCGGTGGTGCCGCCGCCGATGTCGACCAGCACCACGCCGAGCTCCTTCTCATCCTCGGTCAGCACCGCCAGGCTGGACGCCAGCGGCTGCAGGATCAGGTCGTGCACTTCCAGGCCGCAGCGGCGCACGCACTTGACGATGTTCTGCGCCGCACTGACCGCGCCGGTGACGATATGCACCTTCACTTCCAGCCGGATGCCGCTCATGCCGATCGGCTCGCGCACGTCTTCCTGGCCGTCGATGATGAATTCCTGCGTCAGGATATGCAGGATCTGCTGATCGGTCGGGATGTTGACTGCCTTGGCGGTCTCGATCACGCGGGCCACGTCGGTCTGGGTGACCTCCTTGTCCTTGATCGCCACCATGCCGCTGGAGTTGAAGCTGCGGATATGGCTGCCGGCAATGCCGGTGAAGACCTCGGATATCTTGCAGTCGGCCATCAGTTCGGCCTCCTCCAGCGCACGCTGGATGGACTGCACCGTGGCCTCGATATTGACCACGACCCCCTTCTTCAGACCCTTGGACTCTGACTGGCCCATCCCGATCACTTCGTAGCTGCCGTCGGGGCGCAACTCCGCCACTACCGCGGCCACCTTGGAAGTGCCGATATCGAGGCCGACCAGTAGGTCCTTGTATTCCTTGCTCATCGGTTTTTCTCCGCGTTCTTGCTCTTGAGTCGCGTCGGATTGTTGTTCGGATTAGTGCTGGTATTTGTGCCGGCGGCCTTCGCCTTGGCCGCCGCCGCTGCCTGGGCATCGGTCAGGAACCGCACGTTGGCCGCACGAATGGCGAACCCGTTCGGATAGCGCAGGTCCGCGTACTCGATCTGCTTGCCCCATTGCTCGGTGACCTGGGGCCAGGCCACCACGAAGCGCTTGACGCGCTGGGCCATGGCGTCGCGCTCTTCGTCGTTCTGCTCGCGCCCTAGCTCGATCACCATGCCGTTGGACAGGCGGGCACGCCAGGCATAGCGCGCCGACAGCGTGAGCGCCAGCGGCTCCACCTTGAGGGGCTTGAACCAGTCGCGCATGGTTTCGAGCTTGTCCACCACATCGCCCTCGCTGTCCGGCGGGCCATCGAGGGCGAGCAACTGGGCATCTTCCTCGGCTTCGGCAGGGTTAGCGACGAAAACTTCGCCATAAGTGTTGATCAGGCGGCCACTGTCGGCATTTCCCCACGTACCGAGCGCTTCGTGCTCCTCGACCTCGACCGCCAGGCCGTTGGGCCATTCGCGCCGTACGCTGGCGCGCCGTACCCAGGGCACCGACTCGAAGATCTGCCGCGCCTCGTTGAGGTCGAGCGTGAAGAAGTTGCCCGACAGCTTGCCCAGCGCATTGGCACGCACGCTCGGCCCGTTGACGTGGCGCAGAGAGCCGCCGCTCTCCATCGGCGCCACCTCGACATGGGTGATGGCGAACACCGGCCGCTGTGCCAGCCATAGCAAGCCGGCCCCGAACGCCATCAGCGCCACCAGCGCATAGAGCGTGGAAGCGATCAGGTTGAGCAGGCGAGTGTTGTGCCACATGGCGTTGCTTTATTCCGGTTCCGGTCAGTCTGGGTTCAGTGTCTTGCTCGATCTTTGCGCCGTCAGCGCTCAGTCTGGTTTCCAGGCCGCGCTGGGATGCAGGTCCAGCGTGGCCGCCGCAACCACCTGCATGACGAAATCCTCGTAGCTGATGCCCACCGCACGCGCCGCCATCGGCACCAGCGAATGGCCGGTCATGCCGGGCGAGGTATTCATCTCGAGCAGGAAAGGCTTGCCGTCGGCGCGCAGCATCACGTCGGCGCGCGCCCAGCCGCGGCAACCCAGCACGCGGAAGGACTGCACGGCCAGGCGCCGGACTTCGGCTTCCACGTCGTCCGGCAGGCCCGACGGGCACAGGTATTGGGTATCGTCCGTGAAGTACTTGTTCTGATAGTCGTAGTTGGCGCCGGGCGCGACGATGCGGATCACCGGCAGTGCCTCGGCGGTGGCGCCCTCCCCCACGATGGGGCAGGTCAGCTCGGCGCCGTCGACGAAGGTTTCGGCGATCACGTCGTTGTCCAGCGCCGCGGCTTTCTCGAAGGCCGCGCGCATCTGGCCGGCCTCGGCCACTTTGGTCAGTCCGATCGACGAACCCTCGCGCGCCGGCTTGACGATCAGCGGCAGGCCCAGGTCGGCCGCCACGGCATCGAAATCGGTATCGGCGTACAGCATGGCAAAGCGCGGCGTGGGCAGCCCATGGGTCATCCACAGGCGCTTGGTGGCCTGCTTGTCCATGGCCAGCGCCGAGGCCAGCACCCCGCTCCCGGTATAGGGCACGCCCAATTGCTCCAGCAGGCCCTGGATGGTGCCGTCCTCGCCATAACGGCCGTGCAAGGCGATAAACACGCGGTCGAAGCCTGCCGCGGCCAGATCGGCCACCGGCTGCAGGCCGGGATCGAAGGCATGGGCATCGACGCCGCGCGAGCGCAGCGCGGCCAGCACGCCATTGCCCGACAACAGCGAGATCTCACGTTCGGCCGAGCGGCCGCCGAGCAGCACGCCAACCTTGCCCAGCGACTTCGGATCGATATTGGGATGGGCGACGAAGCTCATGCCTGCCCCCCAGCCTGCTGCGAAACCAGTTGCCCGGGCACGGTGCCGATGGTGCCTGCGCCCATCGTCACCACCACGTCGCCGGGCCGGACGGCGTTCAGGATAGCCTGCGGCATTTCGTCGATCTGCTCCACAAAAACGGGTTCAACCTTGCCGGCCACGCGCAGCGCGCGCGTCAGCGCGCGGCCGTCGGCGGCCACGATCGGGGCTTCGCCGGCAGCATAGACCTCGGCCAGCAGCAGCGCATCCACGGTGCCCAGCACCTTGATGAAATCCTCGAAACAATCGCGCGTGCGGGTGAAGCGATGCGGCTGGAACGCCAGCACCAGCCGGCGCCCCGGGAATGCACCGCGTGCCGCGGCCAGCGTCGCGGCCATCTCGACCGGGTGATGGCCGTAGTCGTCGACCAGCGTGAAGGTGCCTTCGCCGTGGGTTTCGCCCTGCGCGCCGGTACTGGCGCAAGCCACCTCGCCGTAGCGCTGGAAGCGGCGCCCCACCCCGTGGAACTCGCGCAGCGCCTTGACGATGGCGGCATCGGACACTTCCAGCTCGGTGGCAATGGCAATGGCCGCCAGCGCATTCTGGATGTTGTGCATGCCGGGCAGGTTCAGCACCACGTCCAGCGGCGCCTCGGCATGGCCGTTGAGCTGGCGCAGCACGGTGAAGTGCATCTGGCCGTCGACGGCACGCGCATTGACCGCGCGAATCTGGGCATCCTCGGCAAAGCCGTAGCGCACGATCGGCTTGGAGACGAAGGGCATGATCTCGCGCACGTTGGGATCGTCCACGCACAGCACCGCAATGCCGTAGAACGGCAGGCGCTGGGTGAATTCCACGAACGCCTGCTTGAGCCGGGCGAAATCGTGCCCGTAGGTGTCCATATGGTCGGCATCGATGTTGGTAATGACCTCGATCACCGGGAACAGGTTCAGGAACGAGGCATCCGACTCGTCGGCCTCGGCCACGATGAAGTCGCCCGTGCCCAGGCGCGCGTTGGCGCCCGCCGAATTCAGGCGGCCGCCGATCACGAAGGTGGGATCGAGCCCGCCTTCGGCCAGCACCGATGCCACCAGGCTGGTGGTGGTGGTCTTGCCGTGGGTGCCGGCGATAGCCACGCCCTGCTTCAGGCGCATCAGTTCGGCCAGCATCACCGCGCGCGGCACCACCGGGATGCGCTTGGCGCGCGCGGCCAGCACTTCGGGGTTGTCGCCGGCAACCGCGGTGGATACCACCACGGCATTGGCGCCGTTGATGTTGGCGGCGTCGTGGCCGTGCATCACGGTCGCGCCCAGCGACGCCAGGCGCCGCGTGGCGGCATTGCTGCCCACGTCGGACCCCGAGACCTTGTAGCCCAGGTTCAGCAGCACCTCGGCGATGCCGCTCATGCCGGCGCCGCCGATGCCTACGAAGTGGATGTTTTTGACGATGTGCTTCATGAATCCGTTGTATCAGTCCCTGGCCATCTGGCTGCAGATCTCCGCCACGCGCCGGGTGGCTTCCGGCTTGGCGAGACCGCGCGCCTGATGCGCCATCGCTTTGAGTCGGGGCCGCGACAGCGAGGCCAGCGTCTGCGCCAGCCCGCTCGCGGTCAGTTCGTTCTGCTGGACCAGCAAGGCGGCATCCTGGTTCGACAGGAATTCCGCGTTGGTGGTCTGGTGGTCGTCGACCGCATGCGGGAAGGGCACGAACAGTGCCGCCACGCCTGCCGCCGCCACTTCCGACACGGTCATCGCGCCCGCGCGGCAGATCACCAGATCCGCCTCGGCGTAGGCCGTGGCCATGTCGTCGATAAAGGGCAATGCTTCCGCCGCCACGCCGGCGGCCTGGTAATTGGCCCGCAGCGTGTCGATCTGCTTGGCGCCGGCCTGGTGCTTCACCAGCGGACGCTGCGCTTGCGGCAGCAGCGCCAGCGCCTTGGGCACCACCTCGTTGAGCGCCGCGGCGCCCAGGCTGCCGCCGACGACCAGCAGCCGCAACGGGCCGCTGCGGCTGTCGTAGCGCAGCTCGGGCGCTTGCATGTGCGCCACTTCGTCCCGCACCGGGTTGCCGGTCCACTCGCTGTCGGGCAGGGCATTGGGAAAGGCGCACAGCACCCGGTCCGCCACCCTGGCCAGCACCTTGTTGGCCAGCCCTGCGATCGAGTTCTGCTCATGCAGCACCAGCGGCCGGCCCAGCAGCGAGGCCATCATGCCGGCGGGAAAGGTGATATAGCCACCCATGCCCAGCACCACATTGGGCCGCACCCGGCGCAGCGCCTGCAGGCTTTGCCAGAAGGCGCGCAGCAGGTTCAGCGGCAGCAGCAGCTTGGTCAGCGGCCCCTTGCCGCGCAGCCCGCCGAACTGGATGAACTCCATCGGGATGTCATACTTGGGCACCAGGGTGGCTTCCATGCCGCTGCGGTTGCCCAGCCACACCACCCGCCAGCCCTGCTCGCGCAAGACGCGCGCGACCGCCAGCCCGGGGAAGACGTGCCCCCCGGTGCCGCCGGCCATGACGAGCAGCGTGCGCTGTGCGGTCATACCTTCCCTCCGCGCATCAGCACCCGGTTTTCGTAATCGATCCGCAGCAGGATCGCCAGCGCCACGCAATTCATCAGGATGCCCGAACCGCCGTAGCTCACCAGCGGCAGGGTCAGCCCCTTGGTGGGGAGCAGGCCCAGGTTCACGCCCATGTTGATAAAGGTCTGCCAGCCGATCCACACGCCGATGCCCTTGGCCACCAGGCCGGCAAAGGTACGGTCGAGCTGCAGCGCGGTGCGGCCGATGCCGAAGGAGCGCCGCACGATCCAGTAGAACAGTACGATCACCGCCAGCACGCCGACAAAACCGAATTCCTCGCCGATCACGGCGAGGATGAAGTCGGTATGGGCCTCGGGCAGGTAGTGCAGCTTTTCAATGCTGCCGCCTAGCCCCACGCCAGCCCATTCGCCGCGGCCGAAGGCGATCAGCGAATGGGTAAGCTGGTAGGCCTTGCCAAGCGCATTGGCTTCTTCCCAGGGATTGAGATAAGCAAAGATCCGCTCGCGCCGCCATGGCGACGCCGTGATCAGCAGCGCGAACGCGCCTACCGCCACGCCGACCAGGCCGGCGAACAGCTTGCCGTTGATACCGCCCAGGAACAGGATGCCCATCGCCACCGTGGCCACCACCAGGAAGGCGCCCATATCGGGCTCCAGCAGCAGCAGCATGCCCACCACCACCACCGCCACGCCCATCGGCAGGAAGCCCTTGCCCACGTTCTGCATCCACTCCTGCTTGCGCACGGTGTAGTTGGCGGCGTACAGCACCACCGCCAGCTTCATCAGCTCCGACGGCTGGAAGTTCATGACGCCGAGCGGGATCCAGCGCCGCGCGCCGTTGACGCCCTTGCCGACATGGGGCACCAGCACCACGATCAGCAACAGCAGCGCGATCACGAACAGCTTGGGCGCGTATTTGTCCCAGAACTTGACCGGGATCTGGAAGGCCAGCAGTCCCATGGACAGCCCGACGAACAGCGCAAACGCATGGCGCGCGAGAAAGTGGCTCTCGCGGTAGTTGGCGTAGCGCGGCGAGTCCGGCAGCGCGATCGAGGCCGAGTAGACCATCACCAGGCCGAGCGCGAGCAATACGATCGACACCCACAGCAGTGGCTGGTCGTATTCCATCATGCGCGAGCGGGTCGGCTTGACGCCCGACACCGCATCGCGCAATCCGCCCCACGCGTTGCCGATGGTGGCCCCGATGAAGCCGCTGCGCTTGACCTGTGCGTCGCTCATGGCAGGATCCCCCTGGACATCGCCAGCTCTTCCACCGCAGCGCGGAACACTTCGGCGCGGTGCACATAGTTGCGGAACATGTCGAGGCTGGCGCAGGCGGGCGACAGCAGCACCGCATCGCCGCCCTGGGCGGCGCTGGCGGCGAGCGTGACGGCCTGCTCCAGCGTGGCGGCGTCGGCCAGCGTGACGCCGGTGCCTTCCAGCGCGCGGCGCAGCTCGCCGGCATCCTTGCCGATCAGCACCACGGCGCGCGCGTACTGCGTCACCGGAGCGGCCAGGGGGGAGAAATCCTGCCCCTTGCCTTCGCCGCCGGCGATCAGCACCACGCGCTTGTCCAGGCCCGACAGCGCAGCCACCGTGGCGCCCACATTGGTGCCCTTGCTGTCGTCGAAGAATTCGACATCGTCCACCGTGGCGACCCACTCCACCCGGTGCGGCTCGCCGCGGTACTCGCGCAGGCCATGCAGCAGGGCGTTCAGCGGCAGGTCGATGGCACGGCACAACGCCAGCGCGGCCATGGCGTTGGTGGCATTGTGCATGCCACGGATCTGCAGGGCATCGGCCGGCATCAGGCGCTTGTGGCGCACCGGCACGGCTTGCGCGCTCTCGGCGGCCGCGGCCTTGCGGCGGCGCGGCTTGTTCTCGCTTTCGGCTTCGCTGTCGGGCTCCGCCACCACCAGCCAGGGCATGCCGCCCTCGCGCAGCACGCCAAAGCTGCCCGGCACCTCGGGCAGGTCGGTGCCGAACGTCACCGGCGCGGCATCCGCGCGCGCCATCTCGAGGCTCAGCCGGTCGTTACGGTTCAGGATCTGCACGCAGGCAGGCTCGCCCGGTGCCGGCGCCGGGCCGAAGATGCGGGCCTTGGCGGCGGCATAGGCTTCCATGCTGCCATGCCAGTCCAGGTGATCCTGGGTGATATTGAGCACCGTGGCGGCATGCGGCGCCAGCGTGTACGTGGTCTCGAGCTGGAAGCTGGACAACTCCAGCACCCAGACCTCGGGCAAGGTGGCCGAGGCGATGCAGGCGGCCAGCTTGTCCAGCGCCGACGGGCTGATATTGCCCGCCACCGCCACGCTCTTGCCGGCACGCTCCACCAGGCGCCCGGTCAGCGCGGTGGTGGTGGTCTTGCCATTGGTGCCGGTAATGGCCAGCAGCCGGGGGGCATAGCCCGATTCGGCCTGCAAGTGTGCCAGCGCCCGCGCAAACAGCTCGATCTCGCCCCACACGGGAATCCCGCGCTCGCGCGCCGCCGCCAGCAGCGCGGCGGTAGCGCTTTGCGCCGGCGACAGGCCGGGGCTGATGGTCACCAGCCCGATGCCGTCCAGCAGCGCTTCGGAGAAGGCGCCGCCCACAAACTCGGCCGAGGGCAGCTCGGCCTGCAGGAAGACCAGGTTGGCAGGTGCCTCGCGCGTGTCGGCAACGCGCACGGGCGCGCCATACTGGCCGCACCAGCGCGCCATCGCCAGCCCCGATTCGCCGAGGCCCAGCACCAGCACATGAGGTTTTTGCAACTCGCCAAACACTTCGATTCCCGCCTTATCTATTCCTGGGTTAATGCGTACGCGCCGGTTCTACGCAACTTCCGCGCGGCTTCAGCGCAGCTTGAGCGACGACAGCCCGATCAGCACCAGCAGCATGGTGATGATCCAGAAGCGCACCGTCACCTGCGTTTCCTTCCAGCCCGACAATTCAAAGTGGTGATGCAGCGGCGCCATCTTGAACAATCGCCGCCCCTCGCCATAACGCCGCTTGGTGATCTTGAACCAGCCTACCTGCAGCATCACCGACAGGGTTTCCACCACAAAGATGCCGCCCATCACGAACAGCACGATTTCCTGGCGCACGATCACCGCCACCGTGCCCAGCGCGCCGCCCAGCGCCAGTGCGCCAACGTCGCCCATGAAAACCTGGGCCGGGTGGGCGTTGAACCAGAGGAAGGCCAGGCCCGCCCCCGCCAGCGCGGAACAGAAAATCAGCAACTCGCCCGCCCCGGGGATATGCGGGAACAGCAGGTACTTGCTGTAGACCGAACTCCCCATCACATAGGCGAATACGCCCAGCCCGCTACCGACCAGCACCACCGGCATGATCACCAGCCCGTCCAGGCCGTCGGTCAGGTTCACCGCATTGCTCGAGCCCACGATCACCAGGTAGGTCAGCACGATGAAGCCGGCTACGCCCAGCGGATAGCTCACTTCCTTGAAGAAAGGCACGATCAGGTTGGACTTGTAGGGCATGTCGAGCGACAGGCCGCCTTCGACCCAGCCCAGGAACAGGTCCCACACCCGCACATTGCTGCTTTCCGAGACCGAAAAAGCCAGGTAGACCGCGGCCACCAGGCCGATCAGGGTCTGCCAGAAAAACTTTTCGCGGCTCGACATGCCGCGCGGATCGCGATAGACCACCTTGCGGTAGTCGTCCACCCAGCCAATTGCGCCGTAGCCCAGGGTCACCAGCATGACAACCCAGATGAAACGGTTGCCCCAGTCGCACCACAGCAAGGTGGAGATGGCAATCGACACCAGCACCAGCACGCCACCCATGGTGGGCGTGCCGGCCTTGACCAGATGGGACTGCGGGCCGATGGTGCGCACCGCCTGGCCGATCTTCAGTTCGGTCAGCTTGCGGATCACCCAGGGCCCCAGGCCGAGGCCGATCAACAGCGCGGTGAGGTTGGCCATCACCGCGCGGAAGGTCAGGTAGTTGAAGACCCGCAGGAAGCTGTAGTCGTTTTGCAGCCACTGGGCCAGAGCCAATAACATCGTGTTTCCGTATTCCTTTCAACAACCACCCGGGGGGCCGGGCTATCCGATTGCTTGATTAACTGTTGATAACGATTACTGCGCGGGAGTGATTGCGACCAGCGCATCCACCATCCGTTCCATGCGCATGAATCGCGATCCCTTCACCAGCACCGCGCTCGCCCTGGCCACGGCACCGCCTTCATCCTGTATCAGCGCCCGGGCCAGGTCTTCCGCCGCGGCGAAATGCCGGCCGCCCTGCGTGCCGAATGCCTGCACCGCGTACTGCACGGCCGCGCCGGTCGCCCACAGTGCCTCGATGCCGCGCGCGCGCGCGTAAGCGCCGATCTCCGTGTGGAACGCCGGTCCCTGGTCGCCCACTTCGCCCATATCGCCCAGCACCAGCAGGCGCGGCGAGGCAAAGCCGGCCAGCACGTCGATCGCCGCGCGCACCGAATCCGGATTGGCGTTATAGCTGTCGTCGATCACCAGCGTGCCGCCGGGCGCATGCTTGACCTGCAGCCGCCCCTTGACCGCGGCGAACCCGGCCAGGCCGGACTGGATGGCCGCGCGGCCAACGCCTGCGGCCAGCGCGCAGGCGATCGCCGCCAGGGCATTGCGCACGTTGTGGGTGCCAAGCACCGACAGGCGCACTTCGAAGGCTTCGCCAGGCGCGCGCACCTGCATGACCTGCACGCCGTCTTCCAGGCGCACAGCGGCACCGACATCGGCGAGCGCATCCAGGCCGAACGACAGCGCGCGCCGCGCGCCGGCGGCCTGGCGCCAGATGCCGGCATGCGCGCCGCCGCCTTCGGCGTCGAGCGGGAACACCGCCACGCCATCGGTCGGCAATGCCGCGATGGCTGCCGCGTGCTCATGGGCAACCGCCTCCACGCTCACCATGAACTCCTGGTGTTCGCGCTGAGCGTTGGTCACCACGGCCACGGTGGGCTGGGCGATGCCGGCCAGATAGACGGTTTCGCCCGGGTGGTTCATGCCCAGCTCGAGCACAGCGAGCCGGTGCGCGGCGTTGAGGCGCAGCACTGTCAGCGGCAGGCCGATATCGTTGTTCAGGTTACCGCCGGTGGCGAGCCGTGCGCCCTCCCCCACCGCCGCGGCAAAGATCGCCGCGATCATTTCCTTGACCGTGGTCTTGCCGTTGCTGCCGGTCACCGCCACCGCGGGCAGGCTGAAGCGGCGGCGCCAGCCAGCGGCCAGCTGACCCAGGGCCAGGCGGGTATCCGGCACCACGATGGCGGGAATGCCCAGCGCGGCGTCGGGCTCGCGCGCAACGACAACCGCGGCGGCGCCGCGCGCCGCCACATCGGCCAGGAAGTCATGCGCATCGAAGCGCTCGCCCTTGAGCGCGACGAAGAGGTCGCCCGGCTGTACGGCGCGGCTGTCGGTCAGCACGCGCGAGAACACACGGCTGGCGGCGCCGTCCGGCCCGGAAATACGCGCGCCGGCGATCCAGCCGGCGGCTTGCTGCAGATCAGTCATGGTGAATTGAGTCATGCCGACACCCCTCGCGTGCCCAGCGTCAGCCGGACATGCTCACGGTCGGAGAACGGCCGCTTGCGCCCGTTCACCTCCTGGGTGGCTTCGTGCCCCTTGCCGGCCACCAGCACCACGTCGGCCGCGGCGGCATGCTTGATGGCATACAGGATGGCGGCGGCACGGTCTTCGATCAGGTGCGCGCGGGCGCGCTCGTCCATGCCGTCGGCGATGGCGTTCAGGATTTCCTGCGGGTCTTCGCTACGCGGATTGTCGCTGGTCAGGACCA
>NZ_JARJLM010000702.1 GCF_029335485.1 Cupriavidus basilensis | reverse complement strand
TTGATCCCGAGGGTTTAAACCTGTTAGATATTTGCACCGGTTTAAGATTGGATGGCAAGCTTCGACGGGTTTTCTCTTTTTCACCTCAAGGATTGCGCTATCCAAAGCGGTCTCGCTCATCGCTTTTCATGAATTTACCAAATAATTTATACTAGTCAAAGAACACGTTTCGGCCATTTTTTTTAAGCTAGGCGCACGCTCGCGACTACAAGTCATATCAAAAATCCGACAGCTCTGCGTAGCGCCGCCGGTCTCGACCTAATAACTTTTTATCTTTAAAACGCATGAAATAAATAATTGGCGCAATATTCTCGACACCACCCCTCCTGCGCGGGGTAATACATTGTTGCGCTCGGTGATCTGCCCGCCGCATGCTTTTGCTTAGCAAAGCATCCCTTTTCAATTGCGGCTTCGGCGGCGTACGCTCTGGTCGTCGGACCTATGCGCATCACGATTGATCTGGCCACGACCCTCCTGCTTCACGATACCTCGGTATTGGCGGGCGCCTTTGGCATCTTGAACTCCCGTCGGAAATCCACCAAGCCAGGCGGGTTGGCGATGCTGGCCATTGCGTTCAGCGCATTGGCTGCTGGCGCCACCCTATCCTCCCTGGGTAAGCAGGCCACTCTGCCTCAATGGCTGTGGGCGCATCTTGGTCTCCTGCTCGGCACCACGGGCTACGTGCTGGTTTGGGGAGGCATACGCAGCGTGAGTGGACGGCGCGGGATCTATCGCTGGCTAATGCTTTCCGTCCCTCTGGGATGGCTCATTGTCGGGATCATCACTCAGTTTCCATTCGTCGACGCCCTGAGAGCCAGCGCTTACCATCTCACCGCCGTATACTTTCTCGCCGCCTCGGCCTTCGAACTCTGGAGAGATCGCCTCAGTGATCCGCTCCCCTCGCGGCTCCCCCTGATTGTCTGCCTGGCAACCAGTGCGGCAATCGAAGCGGCTCGTCTCATCTTTGTCGTCGGCAACATCGCTAACTCGTTCGACCTGGCCACGGCCCTTTTCCTGCAGATTTTCTGCAATTTCTTGATCGCACTTCTCGTGATAGCCCTGGTCAGTGAACGCACCGAGGCAGCACTCCTGCTCGCGGCGCAGACTGACATCCTGACCGGTGTCGGCAATCGGCGGTGGTTCCTCTCCCGTCTGCCAGCCAAGGCGCTCCCCGGTAGTGCCGTCGCCATCCTCGATCTCGATCACTTCAAGTTGATCAACGATCGTTTCGGCCACCCCGTGGGCGACCAGGTGTTGACCACCTTCGCCAGAACCGTTCAGGGTAGTCTGCGCACGAGTGATGCCTTCGCGCGATTCGGTGGCGAGGAGTTTGCGCTCTATCTGCCCAAAGTCAGCGCGGACAAGGCTGGGGAAATCGCGGAGCGGTTGCGAAAACGCGTCGAAGCCATGGCCGTCGATGCCGCCAACACGCAGGTCCAGGTCACGGTGAGCATCGGCGTCGCATGGGTCGACGCCAGCAACCAGCCCTGGGACCAATGGATTCGCGCTGCGGACAGTGCCTGCTACGCAGCAAAGCTGGCCGGCCGAAATCGCGTGGTGCGGTCTGTCTGCGACGCATCTCAACTCGAAGAGTTAAGCAATGTCTGAAACGCGAAAACCCGCGCGGCGCCAACCGAGCGGACTTTCATACTGCGTATTGTTGCGGAGGCAGGACTTGAACCCGCGACCTTCGGTGCACTCCCCCGACAAGCTTCAAACCGGCCATTGAGATTCAGCGGAACACGGAGACTGCTTCCCACGACTGCTGGCGCATTGACAGGCGTCGTGGACTCTCTCATCCTGTTTTGGGGTTATACGTGCACGACGCCGCGCACGTGTATCGTGATTACATCATTACGGATTGTGCTCTGCCCCAGGCAGCGTCGCCACGGCATCGTGAATGGTTTTTCAGACTGAATTCAGACAGGATTCATGCCGCTCCGTTAGCCTTCAGGTGTCGATGAGCAACTGCTGAGAGCTGCGTTGCCTAGCCGTCCGCCATGCTGGATCCCGAATGTAAAGACGCCTCTCTGGAGTCCTTAAACGTCCCGATTCTAGACGTCAAAAAAACCGCGCGGGATGAGCCGATCACTACTTATAGGAATTTGCCGATGCGTCCGCGTCAAGCTAGACCAACGGAGCTCGCCGAGATCGAGCAGTTGCTTACGCATTGCCCTGTGTCCGGTCGCGCTCACTCCATGGACCATATCGACTCTGTCTGGGTAGTGCCGGCAAACGCGGGCCTGCTGGCCTGCGTACAAGCGGAAATTAGGAACAGAGTCCTGCTGCTAAGCGACATGGCGATGGTGGATCGCGCCCATGCCGCCGGCCTAGGAGAATTGCTGCTCGCCGCCGTCATCCGTCACGCCCGGCTGCACGGCGCGATCGCCGCCATGCTGGCTACCAGCAACGCCGAGGAGTACTTCGTTCGGATCGGCTTCCAGCGCATTGTCAGGCTGGATCCGGCGCTGTCCGAGCTAGATCATCTGCATTACCTGCGCGCGCCGGGCTACACCGTGTTGCACGCTGCCCTTTGATGTGCACTCGTGGCACGTTTCCGTATGATGCAGTGACGCCGTCATTGCGGCATCTCGCGTGAATTGACTTCCGGCGGACCGCAGGCATCGGGCTCACCGCCCAGCAGGTGCAGCGCCGCCGCCGTCTGCGGGGCGCGCAACGGCAGCATCACGCCCTGTTCCAGCACGATCCGCTGGCCATCGCGGCTGAGGATAAAACGGATGAACTCCCTCAGTACCGGGTCGACTGAGCGACCGGCGATGCGGGCCGGCACCAGGTAGGCCACGCGCGCCAGCGGGTAGCGCGCCAGCGCAACGTCTTCGTAAGTAGCGTCCACCGCCACGCTGTCGGGTTCCTGCGCCAAGGCCACTGTCCTGATGCCGGCGACGAGGTGCCCCATGCCGGTGAAGCCGATGGCATAGGGATCCGCGGCGACCTGATCCGGCACATCCGCCTCGGTGCCCCTGACGGCGATGTCGTCGCGCCACTGCCCCCGGGCCTCGCCCACGCTCAGCACCCGCTCCTGCATCACGACGGCCCGCGCCGACGCTTCCGCGCCGCGCCACGACGCCGCGCCCACCACACGCACCGGCCGGTCGGCCCAGGCAGCCACGCCGAGGTCGCCCCAGGTGCGCACGGGCCCGTGTCCGCGCAGCCGGCTCTTCGAGAAAACGGCATCGAGCTGCTCCAGCGTCAGCGCCTTCACCGGATTGGTCTCGTTGACCACCACACCGATCGCATCGACAAAGCCGAAGTGCCGCCAGGCGCCGCCCACCACCGGGACAGGTTGCGGGGGCACGCCATGCGCACGCTGGAACGCCGCCACATCGGATGCTGTCATATCGCGCGACACCAGGGCGAAATCGCTGCCGCCATCGAGAAACTTGCGCAGCGGCGGGCTCAAAGCCCCCTGGGGCGCCAGGTACGGCGGCGGCGCATTGATGCGCACGCCGGGATGCCGCTGCTGGAACGCGCCGATCCAGCCCTGCACGAGCTTCGGCAGGATCGCCGGTACGCTGCCTTCCAGCGCTCCCCGCAATGGCTGCGCAGAACAAGGCTGGTAGACAGGAAGCGCGTCGTCCAGCCGTGGCTGCAGAAACTCGGGGCGCGGCAGCGGACGGCCCTCGCGTGCCCAGCTGGCGGCACCTGTATCACCGGCCGGCGCGGCGGTGGCAACGCCAGCCAGGATCATGGCGACAGCCGGCAACAGCCGCTGTATGAACGGGCGCAGACAGACGCCAGCGCTTTCAATGTATGCCATCGGCAACCTCCGTCGCCGCCACGCGGCTTGTCCCGGTGCCCCGGCGGCGCTGGCCCAACTGGCCGAACCACAGGTACAACACCGGCGTGATAAAGATCGTGATCATCTGCGAGAAGACCAGCCCACCGACAATCGCGATGCCCAGCGGCTGGCGCAGCTCAGCCCCCGCGCCGATCCCCAGCGCCAGCGGCACCGCGCCCACGATCGCGCAGAGCGTGGTCATCATGATCGGGCGGAAGCGCAGCAGGCAGGCTTGCCGGATGGCTTCGGCGGGCGATGCGCCGCTATTGCGCTGCGCGTCCAGCGCGAAATCAATCATCATGATGGCGTTCTTCTTCACCACGCCGATCAGGAGCAGGATGCCGATCATGGCAATGAACGTCAGTTCCAGCCCCGCCAGCCGCAAGGCGAGCAGCGCCCCCAGCGCCGCCGACGGAATGCCGAGTAGGATCGTCACCGGATGGATCCAGCTTTCATACAGCATGCCAAGCACCACATAGATCACCGCCACCGCGATGGCGATCAGCCACAGCTGGGTACGCTGTGCTTCCGCGAACAAGGCCGCCTGCCCGCCGAAGCTGCCAAAGACGCTGCTGGGCATGCCGATCTTCTGTCGGGCCGCATCGATGGCGGCGGTTGCGTCGGACAGCGACTTGCCGTTGGCGAGATCGAAGGAGAACGTAATCGCCGGCAACTGGGACTGATGCAGGACCGTCATCGTGCCCTTGCCGCGTGTGGCTGTGGCGAAGGCGCTCAGGGGCACCATGCTGTTGCCGGCGCCACGCACATAGATGCGGGACAGGTCGCTCTCGTCGCGGCGATGCTCCGGCGCCATCTCCATGATGACCTGGTAGCTGCCGTCGGTGGCATAGATGGTGGACACCTGGCGCGTGCCGTAGGCACCATACAGCGTGTTGCGCACGGCAGCCATGTCAACACCCAGCGCGGCGGCCCGGTCCCAGTCGATCGCGACTGTGACCTGCAGACCCTCCTTCTCGAAGTCGTTCTCGAGGCCCACGAAGACGTCGGATTTTTTCAGCTCCGCATGCATGCGGCCGGCCCACAGATCCAGCGCATCCGAGCCGATCGACTGCAGGATGTACTGGTAAGCGCTGGTCGATCCGCTGGAGCCGATCTTCAGACTCTGCACCGGACTGAAATTCACCTTGATGCCGGGCAGGAAGCCGGTGGCCTTGCGCAGCCGCGCGACCACTTCCTTCATCGGCGGACGCTGGCCGGGCGGCTTCAGGTCCATAGTGAAGCGGGTGGTGTCGTGGTCCACCTTGAACCACAGTGTCTCGATCGCCGGGTCCTTCTGCAGCACGGCCTGCAGTTCCCGCACCACCGCCAGCCGTCCTTCGTATGACATATCCTGGGCGGTCTTGACCTTGGCCTCGATCTGCCCGATATCCTCCTGCGGAAAGAAGCCCTTGGGGGCCAGCGCATACATCACGCCGGTCAGCACCACGGTGCCGAAGCCCACCGCGAGTACCGTCTTACGGTGGGCCAGGGCCCAGCCGAGACCGAGCTCGTAGCGCCGCGCCAGCCACGCGAAGCCAGCCTCGAACCATCGCAGCCAAGCGGGCACTTCGGTCGCGGCCGGCACATGGCGCATCGTCATGGGCACCAGGACCGGGATCAGCGTGAGGGCCACTGCGGCCGATACCAGGATGGACAGCGAAACCACGATGGCGAACTCGTGGAAAATCAGGCCCGCCGTGCCCGGCATGAAGAAGATGGGGATGAACACGGCGACCAGCGATACCGAGATCGACATCACAGTGAAGCTCACCTCGCTGGCGCCGCGTACCGCGGCGTCGTACGGCTTCATGCCTTCCTCGATATAGCGCATGATGTTCTCCAGCACCACGATCGCATCGTCGACCACCAGTCCCACCGCAATGGTCAGGCCCATTAGCGAGATGCTGTTCAGGCTCAGTCCCATCGCATACATCAGGCCGAAGGTGCCCAACAGCGACAGCGGCAGGCTGATTGCGGGAATGAACGTGGCCGACCAGTGACGCAGGAACAGCAGGATGACCATGACCACCAGCGCGATGGTCAGCAGCAGGGTCAGGTTCACATCGTGGATTGCGTGGCGGATCGACACCGAGCGATCGCCCATGACCTCGATACGCACCGAGCCCGGCAACTGGCCTTGCAGCCTGGGCAGCAGCGCCTTCACCGCATCCACGGTTTCCACGGTGTTGGCTGCGGGCTGCCGCTTGATCTGCAACAGCACCGAGTTGACGCCATTGATCTCGCTGGTGTTCTGCGCATCCTCCATGCCGTCCCGCACCCGCCCGATATCGGCCAGCCGTATCACCTGGCCCTGGCGGTTGGCGATCACGACCTTCTCGAAATCCTTGGCCCGCATCAGCGGGTTGGACATCTGTAGCATCAGCATCTGCCGCCGGTTGTCGAACTGGCCCAGCGGCACATTCGAGTTGGCCGTCTTCAGCGCCGCGCTCACCTCGATCAGCGTGAGGTCGAGCGCGGCGAGGCGGTCCGGGTCCACCTCCACGCGCACCGCATGGCGCTTGCGGCCTGTCACCAGCACCTGCGCCACGCCGTCGATGGCCGAGAGCGCCGGCACCACCAAGCTATTGATATAGGCATTCAGCTCGGCCATCGGCATGGTCGGCGAGCTCATACCCACGTTGATCACCGGGGCGTCGCCCGGATTGACCTTGCTGTACGACGGCGGGGTCGGCATGTCCGCCGGCAGCGAGCGGCTGATGCGGAACATGGCGGCCTGGACGTCGGCGGCGGCATCGTTGATATCACGCGACGCCGAGAACTCGAGCCGGATCTTGGTCTCGCCCTGGATGTTTTCCGAGGTGGTGCTGAGCAGGCCGGGAATGGCTGAGAACTCCTTCTCCAGCGGTGTGGCGACCGAAGTCGAAATATTCTCCGGGCTGGCGCCGGGCAGCTTTGCCTTGACTTCGATGATCGGCGTCTCGTACTTTGGCAGCGCCGAGATCGGCAACTGGAACCAGCAGACCAGTCCGGTGACAACCACGCTCAGCCACAGCAGCATAATCGCCACCGGGCGCTGCATCGAGAATTTCGCGATGCTCATGATGCCGCTCCGCCGGCGCCGTTGGCGTCGGCACGCCTGGCATCCTTGCCCATCACCCTGACCTTCATGCCGGCGCGCAGATTCTGGCTGCCCTCGAGCACCACGCGCTCGCCGCCAGACAGCCCTTCCACCACCGCCTGGCGATCCTGGATGTACAGCAGGGTCACCGGCTTGATGCCGACTTCGCTGGTCTCAGTCACCACATAGACGAAATGACCGGCAGGTCCTTCGATCACGGCCTGCGGCGGAAGCACGATCGCGCCCTTGCTGTATCCCGCGCCCAGCGTAACGCGGGCGAACGCACCTGGCCAAAGCGCCTGCGTCTTGTTCGGAAGACTCGCCTTCATGCTGATGGTGCCGGTATTGGCCGTGACGGTATTGTTCAGGAAGGTCACCCGGCCCTCGACCTCGCTGCCGTCGCCCGTCTGCAAACTGACCGTCAATGCGTTCCCCGCGCGCGCTGCCAGCACAGCCGCCAAGTGCCGCTCCGGGATATTGAACTCGACGCCGATGGGATCGAACTGCACCAACGTCACCAGCGGATTCGCGTTGCCCTCCTGTGCCAGCGTGCCGCGATACACCTTGACCGCACCAGCCTTGCCCGAGATCGGCGCCAGGATCCGCGTGCGCTCCACCTGCACGCGAACGCTCTCCACATCGGCAAGCGCGGCGCGGTATTGGGCCTGCAGGGCCTCGACCTTGCTGGCACTGGTTTCCACTGCTCCCGAGGAAATAAAGCGCGATTTCAGCATTTCCTTCGAGCGGCCGTAGTCGCGCAGGGCATCGTCGAGCTGGGCCTTGATCTGCGCGGCCTGCGCTTGCGAGCGGTTGAACTGTGCGGTTGAATCCGCCGCATCTAGCGTGAACAGAAGCTGGCCCGCCTCGACATCGTCACCCTCCTTGAAGTGCACGCCGCGAATAGTGCCATTGCGCTGGGGCCGGACATCGACCTGGTTGAGCGGTACCAGGTGGCCCTGCGCCAGGATCTTCACCGGCAGGTCGCGCGTCTGCACGGTGGTCAGGCTGACCAGCGGTGCGGCCTTCTCCGGCTTGGCCGCCGGGCGGAAGGCCATGAGCGCAAGCAGGTCAGGGCCATTGGCGACGCAGGCGCCGATGGCCACCGCGGCGAGCACCGCCAGCACTATCGCGCTTCGTTTTTTCAGACGGATCATGGCTTGGTGCGGATTTGATTTGAGTGGAAGTGGCCGCAAACGCGGTTGGACTCGGGAGGACATGCCTGAGGTTCGCGTTCCACCGCCGCTACGGAATAGCTGGCAACGCGGAAGCGGCCGGCCCAGTCAGCCAGGCGTTGACGCTGGCAAGCTCGGGTTCCTGCAAGTTCCCGATGGCCGCGGCCAGCTGCAATTTGCTGAACAGCACGCCGTAGCGGGCCACCACCAGATTGAAGAGGGTCTGGTAATACGCCTGCTCGGCGTTGAGCACTTCGATCACCGTGCGTACGCCCAACTGGCGGCCCAGCTTGCTGGACGCCACCGAGGTCTGCGCCGAGGCGCGCGCCTGCTCCAGCGCTCGCACGCGCGCGCTGCCGTTTACCATATCGAGGAAATACTGCTGGGCCTGCTGCTCCGCATCGCGCTGCAGGGCTTCCAGCGTGTTGGCCTGCTGGCCGGCCAGCGCATGGGCCTGCCGCAGCCGAGATTCACGCGCGCCACCGGTATAGAGCGGGATCGACAACTGCAGGCCCACCACCCCATTCAGGGTGCGGTCGCGGCCTCCCGACGAAGAAATGCTGCCATGATCGAACTGATGCCCCACCGACGCCACCAACGACAGCACCGGCGAGCTTTCCAGGCGGAAGCGGTCGATCTCCAGCCGTGCGATCTCCGCACCCTGCTGCTGCGCCTGTACCGTCAGGTTGCCAAGGCGCGCCTGCGACAGCAGTGACACCAGCGCCTCGGGCGCGACTGCCGCCTCCGACACCGCCGGCGAGATAGACCTGACCCGCGCCGGATCCAGGCTGGTGAGCGTGCGGTAGGCATTGGCCCTGACCTCCAGGTCGTTGCGCGCGGCAATGCCGGCCGCCATGATGGTGTCGAAGCGCGCCTGCGCATCGTCGCGATCGGTCACGCTTGCCAGGCCGATCTCGAACATCTTCTGCGCCTGCGCCAGTTGCTGCGCCGCGGCTTCGGACTGCGCCTTGACCAAGTTGACGTTTTCCTGGGCAATCAGCACATCGAAATACGCCTTGGCGGCGCGCAGGATCAGTTCCTGCTCGGCTGCCAGATAGCGCAACCGCGCCTGCTCGGTCTGGCGGCGAGATTGGTCGCGGGTGACGAAGGCCGCGCGGTTATAGATGGGCGCCACCACAGAAACTGCGGCGCTGTACTGCTGCCCGAAGCCGTGCTTGCTGCTGGTGGCCGCCATGCCGGAGCGATAGTCCTTATCCACTCGCTTGGCATTGCCATCCAGGCTGACTACCGGCAGCACCCCGGCGTCGCCCTGCTGCGCCTGCTCCATCCCCGCCGTCCAAGCGTCGCCGGCAGCGGCAAAGTAGGCGTCGTGCGCGCGGGCCGCGCGCCACGCGTCCAGCAGGTCTTCGGCCTGCGCGCTCGAACAAGCCAGCAGCAGCGCAAGGCGGCCGATCGTTATCAGGCGCATCCGTCAGTTCCAGTCTGAGTTCGAGTCAATTCGCGTCTCTTCTTGCCGCGTCGCGTATCCGTGCTCGTGTTCATATTCGCGGTGGATCGCTTGCTCGCGGCCACGCGCGGTTCCCTTCCGCCCATTGAGGCACAAGGCGGCAGACAGGCAGCCCGCGTGGCGCATCAGGTAGATTTCAGTTTCGGCGCAGCAGAACCCATGCCGGAGCACGGGTTCCGCCGATACTTGCCGATACTTGCCGATACTTGCCGATAACGGCCGGTACGAGCAGGACGCCACGTCAGAAGTCGACCTTCGCATTGAAGCGCAGGCTGCGCTCCATACCAGCCCCGTAGGTACCGCTGGAGACGGAGTTCCAGTAGCGCTTGTTGCTCAGGTTATCGACGCTCAACTGGAAAGCCGCCTTGCGTCCGGCGATGCGGGTGGCATAGCCGAGCCCTGCGGAGTACAGCGCGACGCCGGGAATCTGGGCCTGGTTCAGGGCGTTGACGAAACGCGGTCCGACGTAGGCAACGCCGGCATTCACCGTCAGGCCCTGCAACCAGGGCGATTTATGCACCACCGTGAGATTCCCGGTGAGCTTCGGCGTATTCTCCGGCACCAGTCCGCGCAGGGTCTGGTTGAAGTGCGGGTTCTGCTCCGCTCGCAGATACTGCCCGGCCGCATTGACCGTCCACTGCCGGTTGATATCCACGCTCACCGTCGCCTCGGCGCCCTGGAACTTGTTGGTCCCGTCGAGCCGGAAGATATTGGAAACGGGGTCCACCACCGCATTCGCGCGAGAAATATCGAACAGGGCAACGTTGCCGTGCACGCCGTTCACACTGGTACGCAAGCCGATCTCGACTTGCGTCGCGGAAGCAGGCGGCAATATCTGGTATTGGTTGACCGCACCAATCGGAGCGCTGCCAGTCTCCTCCAAACCCTTCATGTAACTCGCATAGAGCGTGGTGTGCGGCAACACGTCGTAGAGCAGGCCAACGGCGGGCGAGCGGGTCCGGCTCCTTGACGTCGTCTTGCTGCCGTTGGCATTGGTATTGGTTGCCTCATAGAAGGTTTCCCGCAAACCGACCAGGAGCTTCCACTGGCGATGCAGCTGCACGGCATCGTAGACATAGACGCCGATGTCACTGCTGCGCTGTGGCGTATACGTCAATGGCGCTGTGGGGATGCGCGGTGCCGGCAGCGGCGTCGGGTTATAGATACTCTGCTGCCCGGTGACAACGCTGACGGTGCTCGGCTGGTTGGCATCGCGCTCGCTGGAGGAAATCCCAACGGTCACGTCATGCTTGAAAATGCCCGTGGAAAAGCGGCCATCGATTTCCGTGCGGTAGAACTTGTTGACGTAGCGCTGGTCCCGCACGATGTTGGTGGTGGCAGTTCCCAACCCGGTGTCGAGATTGTAGTTGCCGATACGCGTGGTGAAGCGCGAACGGTAGGATCGCGACTGCCCCGCTTCGGCCATCAGGTTCCAGTTCTTCGCTAGCTTGTAGTCAGCGCGAAGTTGGTAGTTGTCGGTGCGCGGGCTATAGAGAGCCCAGGTACCCGACAGCAGCCGAGTCGGATCCGGCACGCGCGGTACTTGGATCACGCCGTTTACGGGCTTGAGCACGTTGATAAGTGCCTGTTCGGCAACGTCGCGCGTATAGTGCTCGTAGTCGAACTTGAGCGACAGGTCCCGGTACACCTGCCAATCGGCAGCGAGGCTGACGAATTTGCCGTTGCCGGAAGCCCCGCCGACGCCATTCTCATAGTGCGTGGCGGATGCATTGGCGCGCAAGCCGACTTGCTTGTCTTCGCCGAACCGGCGCCCGAGGTCGACGGCAGCGCCATACTGGCCGAAGGAATTGCCGGAAGTGGTCGCCGTCGCCACGTCCTTGTCGCCCGCGCGCTTGGTCACCAAGTTGACGATCCCGCCCGGGCTCGCAATACCGAACATCAGCGCATTCGCCCCCTTGAGCACTTCCACGCGCTCCTTGTTTTCCGTGGGCGAGGAGATCACGCCCGCGGTGGGCAGGCCACCGTTTAGGCGATAACTGTTGAAGAGATTGAGCTGGATTCCACGGATCTTGATGCTGTCGTTGGCTGTGCCCCGTGCATTGTTGCTGGTCACGCCCGCGACGTTCTTGACCGCTTCCGCGTAGCCGTCTTGCTTGTCCTCGATGTCCTCGCTGGACACCACGGTCTTGGTCATCGGCAGCGAACCTGCCTCGGCCGCCCCGCCACCGTCGCCGGCCGGGTCGGCGGCATTTTGCGCTACGGGGGCTTTCTTCTCGCGATCATCCGCTATCGCATCCCAAACCGGCAAGCACATGCCGGCAAAGCCAATCGCCGAGCACAGCACCGGTGTCAGCCCGGGGCGTCGCGTCTTTCTTGTTTTCATGCGTCCTGTCTCCGATTCTCCCGGCGCTTCTCGAGCGCCGCCCTGCTGGTTCGCTTGCCCCGGTACGCCGTGCCTCCCCTGGCGGCGGACGGCCGCCGGGAAGCACCCGGGTGCCGGCTTAGTTCAGTTTCAGCGCCGAGGCGACGGCCTCGGACGTGTGCGTGCGGATCGTGCCCTTGATGTCGTTGTATTGCTTCCATTGCGGGTCGGCAAGCAGGACCTTGCTACCCTTCTTCTTGACCTCGTCGCGCTGCGCGAAGGCGGATTGATCGACATACTCCATGACGAGCACCGAGCGGCCTTTCGCGCCGCCAGGCTCGCGCTCCAGGTACATGGCATAGCGCCCCATGACGCCGAAGCCCTGCTGGCTGTGCATGTTCGGCACGATGTATCGGTCGGTATAGACCTTGTACTCGGCGGGTGGCACCAGGGTATCGTAGAAGCTCACAACGTAGACCGGCTCCGCCGACGCGATCGGCTGCTTGCCCTCCTTGCGCACCACGTCCGCCCGGCGAATCCTGGCGCTGGCGCCAAGCTGCCTGCTGGCTTGTTCGTGCCATTGCGTGAATGCCTTCTCGTTGCGGAAGTCGAGCAACGTGATAGTGGAGAAGCCAGGCTTGTCCTGTCCGGGGCGCGCCGCGAGTACCTGCGCATTCGACACCAGGCGAGCGGCGCGCCAAGAGGCGAGCTGGGACAGATAGCCCTGGGGCGGCGCGGCGCCCTCGGCGTGGGTGACGGTCGCGTGTATGGACCCGGCAGCGTCCGGCTGCCCGGCGAAGGCCGGGGCAAAGCAAGGCAAAAGCACCAAGACCAACAGGCCGCGGCGAAGCGAGAATCTGGACATAGTGATAGTCTCCAGGATTTAGCGATCTAATCGAAGCCGGCTCGGACTGAGCGTCGTTGGCGCCCGCTCCAGCGCTCGGCCTACCAGGCCAGACCGGGCATGCCCCGTCCGGCGTCTTGCTCTATTTGCCCTGGGCTGCGCTCAGCACCCACATCAAGGCGGAGCCGTACAGCATCCGGCCCTCGTCCGTCAGGTCGGGAAAGCGCGTGGCGTCCATCGGAAACAGCAGGCGTCGTGCCGGCGCGATATGGTCGTTGGCCATCGAGGCGCCCTTCTCATAACCGAAGAAAGTGCCGTGTTCTGGCTGGTTGGGAATGGAAGCAATGACCTCGGCGCCCGGCGGCACGCGCGACCACGCTAACACTCCAGGCGTCTTGTAGAGCTTGAAGTTGCCTGCGGGGAAGCCGGCCGACAGCGGGTGGGCCGGGCGCAGCAGCTGCACATAGTTCTCCGGCGGATAGAGGCTTTCCTTGTGGTCGTTGACGCCATAATCCGTGTTGCGGCGGCGGCCCACCATGTGGAAGGAGTCCACGGCCTTGGCTTCCTGCACCACCAGCGGTGCGCTGATGTCCGAGTACTTGTTGCCGATCTTGTACTTGTTGGTGGACGCGGAAACGATGACCAGGTCCTTGCCCTTGGCGTGACTGTCAGGCTCCATCTGGTCAACCGCAGTGACTTCGAATCCCAGGCCGCGTAACCACGCGAGATGCGCCTGGTCAGACGCCTCGTTGGCCGGCCACGGCATGTCGAACCGGCGCACATACAGCACCTTCTTACCCTTGGCGAAACTCGCCAGCCTGGACTCGAACTGGGCGACGTCCTGCTTTGGCGCCGGCGCGTCCGGCGGGCTGACCGCCCAGCGCAGCGCCGCGTCGAACACCTTGCGACCGGCAAACCAGTCCCGGCTCTTGGGATCCTGCGCGGCCGGCCCGGTGGCATCCGTCAGCACAGAAAAGCTGTTGTCGCCCAAGAACAGGCCGACGCGGCGCGCGGGCGCGGGGGTTTCATGCGCCATCAGCGAGCCCTTCTCGTATGAGAACACCGCCGCCTTGTCCGGATCCCCTTCGAAGTACACCGAGATATCTGCGGCCAGCGTCGGCTTGCCCCAGCTCGGATCAGTTTCGCCCGCGCTGAAGGTCAGCGGCGCGAAGATGCCCTGCGGCAGTCCCGCGGCCTGGTTGATCGGCTTCGTGCCACTGACCGAGTATGCATAGTAGGCGGCATGATTGGCGTTGTGGAAGACCTTCTCGCGGACCACCGAGAAATCCTTGTGCAAGGCCTTCCCGGTCATGTCCATTTCGCCAAAGCTGTAGGCGTTCCAGGTCACCACCGGCACTGGCACGGTGCGGTAGCGGTCGCCCAGCACGCGCGCATCGACCGTCGAGGAAATAATGACCAGGTCCTTGCCCTGCGCCGCCGCGGCGCTGTCCTTGGCGCTGGCAAGCGTCACGTTCACACCGCGCGACTCAAGGTATTCCTTGATCAGACCGTCGTCGTTCGGCTGGCCCTTCTTGGCCTCGCCGACGACGAACAGCGCCGACTTGCCATTCAGGGCGGTGGGCGAAACGGGGGCGGCCGTCGCGGCCGCCGCCAGCATGACGGCCGCGCAGGCCGTCAAACGAATGATTGAGCTCTTCATGAAACACTCTCTCCCGGGGTATGGATACGTTCTATTTGTTCAGGACCAGGACTTCGGAACCGCCAGCCAGGTAAGCCCGGCCGCTCTTCCCATCCACCGCCACAGCAGTAGAGCGGGAACCCGACGAGGGCAGCTTGCTCTCCACCGACGCGGTCAACTTGGCGTTTTGCACAACGGTAAGGGCGCCGTCGGCGCTCGGCACGAACAGGCGCACAAACCGGTTCGGCGCATACTGCGCTGCGATACCGGCGTCCCCGCTGCCAATCGGGACGTAGCCCACCATCTGCCCAATGTCCGGATCAATCACCACCAGACGGCCGCTGCCGGTCGATACGTAGATGCGGCGCTCCTTGTCGTCGACGGTCAGCGCTGTGGGCTTGGTGGCCGGCCATGTAGCGATGCTGCCCCGGCTAGACAGATCCTTGGTCCTGACCACGTGCAGGACATTCCGCTCGACGTCGGCCACGAACACGTCACCGCGGGTATCCGAGCCGATGCCCCGCAGCTTGCCGCCGAGCGCGATGCTCCCGACAATATCGCCGCTCTCCGCACCGAGCACGGTCAGCTTCCCATCGCGGGCATTGGCAACGAAGACGCGTTTGGAGACCGGCTCGTACTCGAGCGCCGAGGGCTCGGTGCCAGTGGACTTCACGGTCTTGAGTACCTGCAGAGTGCTCAGGTCAAAGATGGTGATGCTGTTATCGCTCGCGCTGGCGGCGAAGCCGCGCCGCAGATCTGACGCCACCGCCACCGCAGTCGCACCGCCCTTCACCGCGACCTGCCCCACCTTCTTGTCACTGTCGATATCGACGACCTCGACTGCGCCGGCACGGGCGACATAGAGTCGGCGCGCCGCCTGGTCGACACGCAGGCCCTGGATGGCACCCTGACCATCAGTCTTGATGCTCGAGACAACGCGGTAGCCCGCCGGCTCCGCCGCTTCAGTCGGCATGGCGACGGTAACGGCCGCGGCCGCCAAAGCAAGAAGGGATCGAGTGAATCGCATAAGGGTCTCCTGGTTCTTTGATTTCGCGCGGCGCGCTTACTGGATCGGCGCGAACAGCGCCGCATGGCTGGGCGTGCGTGCCGCCAGTTCGTCGCGGATCGCTGCGGCGGCGGGAAAGAATTCCTTCTCCGTTTTGTTAGTCGCCGCTGGGTTCTTGAACACAATCACCGCCAGGCCGATGTTCTGGCCGGCCTTGTCACGCAAAGGCAGCAGGTAGGTGGATTTGCGCGGTGAGTCGTTCATTTTCCAGCGCGGGTCCAGGATGGAGTAGCCCTTGGTGATGACCAGGGAATCCACGTCTGACGACTTCTTTCCGATACGCTCCGGGAAGGAACCGGCGAACATGGTGTGCACGTCCTTGTGACCCGGCGGCTCGCCCTGCAGCGTCAGGCTCAGCAATTCCGGGTGCTTGGCCATGGTCTCGTCGACCAGGGCCTGCGCCAGCATCCTGTGCGACGGCGCCGTCCAGTTCTTGGGGGTGGCGGCGGTGCCAACGGTGCCATTGGCGGGCACAGCCTGGGCACTTGCGGTGGCGGCCGAAAAACAGAGTGCGGCACCGAAGGCGATTCTTGCTAGTGTCTCCACAATTTGCTCCCTTTCTTGGTTTACGAGTGAGGTGCGCTGTTCCCAGGTTTCGTCGCATTTCGATCCCGGGACCGCGGAACTGAATCGTCTGCGCCGCACATGAACATTCCCTGAAGAAAAACTAAATATTCTTTAATGAAAGAGTAGTTGCGTGTATCTAAAATCACTTTTATCTCGCGCATCGGGAAAACACCAAGGGAATAGAAAGGAGAAAACAACATGGGCGAGGATGAGGCACATCAGGGGGATAGCAGTGGGAACAGGAGAAGAACTCCGCGGCCGCAAGTGGGCTGCGGTTTGTACCGATGGCAGTACTAGTGCGCTTCCAGCTAGACTCCCGAAAGCAAATCGCAACATGTATTTGCAAAAACCTGAAAATTATGCAGGGCGCTTTGAAAGTAATGCGGCTATGTCACTGAACTAGGGAAGGAATCGATCAACGTGAAGGTTCTCATCGTCGAAGATCAACCGCGACTGGGCAATTTCATCAAGCTCGGCCTTGCCGAGTGCAACTACACCACCGTGTGGGCCCACAGCTGCCAGGAAGCCCGCGATGCCCTAGCGGAGACGACCTTTGACGCCATCGTCCTAGATCTTGGGCTGCCAGATGGCGATGGTCTTGAGTTACTGCGCCAGTGGCGCGAAATTGGTTTCAATGAGCCGGTGCTGGTTCTGAGTGCCAGGGATTCCGTGGATGACCGCGTCAAGGGCCTGGACCTCGGCGCCGACGACTACCTGGCGAAGCCGTTCAGTATGGAGGAGCTCCGTGCTCGCGTGCGCTCCCTGGTGCGGCGCCACTTCTGCGTCAAAAGGACAGTCCTGGAATATGAAGGACTGCATCTCGATCTGCTGAATCATAGCGTCACGCTGGATGGAAAACCGGTGAAACTGACCAGCCGGGAGTACGCTTTGCTCGAGATTTTTATGCATAACCGGGGGCGTATTCTCACTCGCACCCTGATTGCGGAGAAGATCTGGAATTCGCACCACGATGTCGACACCAACGTGATCGACGTTTATATGAGCCGCTTGCGTAACAAGCTCGAAGGCACATCCGGTAAGATCTTCTTCGAGACCGTGCGTGGCGTGGGCTACCAGTTCGCATGAGTTCCATTGGTGCTCGCATCGCGGTCTGGTATGGCGCAGCCGCCACGGCAACGCTTGCCGGCCTATTCGCTGCCGGCTACTTGCTGCTCGAGAATCACCTCCTGCACGGTCTGGATCTGCTCAATGAAGCCGAGTACCAGCAAATCGCGGTGCGCCTGGGTCCGGACTACTCTACGCTCAGCGCTCCGTTCATCGAAATGCGGATTCGCGAAACCACCGATCAAGCGCCGGCACTTTTCTATATCGATATTGACGCCCCGCAGCAAGGCGTTGTGTTTCGCTCGACCAACCTGCAGGATCAGACCATTCCGAGTGTTCCGGGGCAGTCCCGATATAGTTCAACCATCCCCGGCATAGGGGAAGTCAGGGCGGCAGACTTTTCGATGACGCCATTCACCGCCACCATAGCGACCCCCTTGCAACCTGTGCGCAACGTCATGCACAGCTATGTACAGATCTGCGCGGGCCTGCTGCTTGCCATGCTAGTCATGAGCCTTGGCATCGGACTCTGGCTCAGTAAGCTGGTGCTCGCACCGATTCGGCTGATCCGCGATACTGCCGATGGGATCCGCCAGGATAACCTCAGCAGACGCATCCCAGTAGGCGATGTCCACGATGAGATATCCGATCTGGCGCGGCTGCTCAATCAGATGTTCGACCGCATCGAAAGCGCCTTCGAGCAGGTACGGCGCTTTACCTCCGAGGCATCCCACGAACTGAAAACGCCGCTGTCCCTGATCCGCCTGAACGCCGAGCAAATGGTGCGCTCGCCCGGCATGCCGCCCGCCTTCGCCGAGGCCGTGCAGTTTCAGCTGGAGGAAGTCGCGCGCCTGACCCGCATCATCGAGGACCTGATGTTCCTGTCGCGCGCAGATGCGCAAGCCATTGCACTTGAACTCAAACCGTATGATCCGGCCGCCTTTCTCGATGGATTCAACCAGGACGCCACCGCGCTCGCGGAGCACCACGGACTGGTGTTCGAGGTCACCCACGCGGGAGCTGGCGTGGCACTATTCGAGCCGCGCTGGATGCGCCAGGTCCTGCTCAACGTGCTGGTCAACGCCATCCATGTCTCCCCGACCGGAGGCCACATCGTCCTAACCTCCACGCTGGACAATGGATCCTGGCGCTTGGGCATCAAGGACGAGGGGCCCGGCCTCGATCTCGATCAGTGCGAACATATGTTCGAGCGCTTCGTCCGCTTCGCCACGCCCGGCAAGGATGTCCCCGGGAGCGGGCTCGGCCTGGCAATCTGCCGCAGCATCATCGCATTGCACGGCGGCCGCATCTTCGCCCGGCCCAACCTGGCTGGACGTGGCTTGCGCGTCCTGATCGAAATCCCTGCCGATGCTGCTGCCTGAATCCGCCCGAGCAAGCGCCTCAGTGCCACCGATTGACAGGGGAAAGCTCGCGTGTCAGGATTTCGCCGGAACGCCGGGCAACAGCCAGCTTGATCTTGCGCAGGCTGCTGTCGTAGCCGATCACCTTAAGCAAGAGGTCCCGCACCTTCGTCTTGGTGATATGGAGGCCTTGCCCTGCGATACGCCGCTCCAGTTCTCATGGCTTGGTACGCCTGCGGTGGAGATCGGTGCGGGCAGCGCTGCCTGGGAGGCCACCGGCGGGGACATGAAGCTGGCACGCAGCCCTCTGGGTAGGTTGTCACCATGCAATGGCACCGGCAGGGCCACTCGTCATCCCCGTCACCCGAGGCGGGAGCATAGGGCCGGCACTATCCTGGCAACCCCTGCGCATAGATACCCCAGAGCCTCGCCAGATCCGCAGCGCCGTGCATCCCGCCAACATTCTTGAAGGTGGAGATCGCCCTCCCTTTCTGCCCGGCGAGCAGGTAGCCAATGCCAACGCGCAACCGGGTGTCCTGCGGGATGCTGCCGAAGCCCCCTTTCCGCAAACCCTGCTCCATCAGCGCGATTCCCTTCGGGAATTCTCCGTTGGTCACATAGGAGAAGCCGAGGTGCACGAGATCAAGCCCATCCTTGGCGGAGGCGGCCTTCGTTGCGCTATCGGGTCTTGCCAGACGCGCCCGTTCTTCATCCGCACGTGTCCGAACCAGCGCCTGCAATTGCCTGTGCTGCTCCGCTTCCTTGCCAGCCCCCATGACGCCGCTCGCAAAGCCTTTGTCGAGGATTGACCGTGCCTCCAGTGGAAAACCCGCCTGCAGTGCCAGGTTGACGGTACGGACGTAGTCCGCAGCACTGCCAAGCGTATCGGTCAAAAAGCGCAGCCGCTGTACATCCAATGCTAAGCGCTTGCCGAAATCCGGTCTGGATTGCGTCCGCTCCAGCAATTCAGCCCAGTATTCCCTGCGTGGGTGATAGGTCACCAGTTGCTCCAAGCTCCAGGAATACGCATTGCTATCCTTGAGCCGCAGATAGCAGGTGCCGAGCAGTCGCAAGCTGTCTTCCGAGGGAGCCCGTCCTGCTTTCTCGGCTGCCTGGATCTCCAGTTGCAGTTCGCGTGCTGCGTTCGGGATATCCCCCCCAAGAAAATACGCACGACCGGGCAATCGCCGCACTTCCGGATCTGTGCCGCCCGCTAGAAGATAGCGCCGCGCAAGTGCAACGGCAGCATCATAGTCCCGGGCCTGAAAGCGCGCCATCGCCGCGCTCTGGAGCTCAGCCAGCCCCGACTCCGACATAGGCCGGCCGACAGCGTTGGATGTACCACCCGCCTGCGGCCGGGAGTCGCGCGCCCTGGCCGTTTCCTGCGCGGCCGTTGCTGAAGGATAGTCTTCGGAACCCGCGCCATTGGCTGCCAAGGCCGGTGCCTGGATCAGGGCCAGCGTCAAAAAAACGGGTAGGAAACTGAAAAGGTACGTTATTTGCATGCTTATTTAAGAGCTTGCTGTAACCGCGCCTTTCAATCTCTAAGCAGCCGGATCAGCAACCTTTTGGCAATACCTGGGATTTACCCGGATACGATCTATCCGGCGATTAGCCCAAATGATGCCAGAAATAAGCAAAGCCGTGCCCAAACGCCGCTGGAACGGTTGGAACTCCCGATGCATCTGCGACAGGCGAGCCTGGTCGCTCTCTCCACGCAGACTTTGTGACACAGACTCCGACACCCTCAGTTGGCGTGGGGAGACATCACCCCTGTTGCATCGAGAGGTGTGGATTTCGCCATTGCCGCGCGATGCTCAGCATCGGCGTGCAAGCGTTCCACGGGCGGCGGTGGGGTGTCGGCCCAACCAGCAGCCGAAGGAGCATTAACGCGTTTACTCTCCACAACGCGCCCATTCCTTCAGGGCTCCAAGACAACAAGGAACGCGCTGAACCGACGGGTATCCCAGCACGAGTACGATCCACACAGAGACTTAGAAAGAACATCTCGATGTCTCCTTTTCTATCCGCTCAGCCCAATTGGAGTGATGCACAAAAAATGATGTCGCACGGTCGTGCAGGCTCATCGTGGATTGAGCTAGTTATAGCCGAGGATCGCAATCCCTCGCAGCGTCTCGTCGTCCGATCCACTGTCGCGAAACACAAGCTTGACCGCCCGGCGGGGGGCGTCGCTTCGCTTGTGAGCGGTAGTCTGTGGCTTGTCTGTCAAAGAGTCTGGGGCAACGGGCAAGCGGTCGCTGCAAGTATTGCTGGAGTCTGACGGTTCGGTCGATTGCATTTGATTTACTAAGACATTCAAGCGTTGCCCGCGGTCGTGTCGGTAGACCTCACGCTTCCCGCGGTTTGTAATCCCGGCGCGGCAGGGTCCGGCGATCTGTAGTTTTTGGTTTTTGAGTATCGCAGCTAAACACCAAACTCCCCTGCGCCTTGCATATGGAGCGCCACGCCGCAGGCAGGGAACAGGTAAATGGTGAAACAATACGATACTTGCCAGGCGCTTACTTCGCCACACCCAGTTCGCGCAGCGTACTACCCAGGCGGGCAGACTCGTTGTCAACGAACTTGCCGAATTCATCGCCCGTTAGCAAGAACGGAGCCCAGTCGTTCTTGGCAAGGGTTTCTTTCCACAAGGGGGTTTCAGTCGCCTTGACCACCGCATCCACCAGCGCCTTGCGTTGCTCTGTGGTGATGCCCGGCGCGCCGTACACGCCGCGCCAGTTGTAGATCTCCAGGCTTACGCCCTGCTCCCTCAGCGTCGGAATATCGGCTGTGCGTTCCCTGGACGTCACGGCTAGCGCGCGCATCTTGCCGCTTTTGATAAACGGCAGGAATTCGGAGACACCGGCGATGCCCACCGTCACGTGGCCGCCCAGGATCGAGGCCGAGGCTTCGCCGCCGCCCTGGAACGGCACGTAATTGATTTTCTTCGGGTCCACGCCGGATTCCTTGGCAACCAGACCCGCCAGGATGTGGTCAATTGAACCCTTGGAGCCGCCGCCCCAGCTCACGCTGCCCGGATTGGCCTTGAGCTGCGCGGTCAGGTCCTTGATCGACTTCAGCGGCGACGCGGCCGGCACCGTGATCACCATGGTGTCGGCAAACAGGCGTGCCACCGGGGTCGCGTTCTTCAGCGTGACCGGCGGCTTGTTGGTTTCGATCGCGCCCACCATCACCGCGCCGGTGACGATCATCGCGTTGGGGTTGCCTTTGTCGGTATTGACGAACTGCGCAAGACCGATGGTGCCGCCCGCGCCGCCTTTGTTGTCGTAGGAAGCCGTCTTGGCAACCCCGGCGGCAACCAGCGCCGCGCCCAAAGAACGGCCGGTCTGGTCAAAACCACCGCCAGGATTGGCGCCGATCATGAACTTCACGCTGTCGAGCGCGAAGGCGGGGGCAGCGGCCAAGGTGACGGTGATCGCGGCAGAAACCATGACGACATGGGCAAAGCGATGAAATGAATGAGGCATTGCGGTCTCCTATTTTTCTGAGGGTTGCCGGCGATCCGTTGCGGACCTGCAAAGCGGACCTGGTAAGAGCGCCGCGTGGAATACGGGCTGTGCCTCCTGTCGGAAGCACATCTTGCGTGCCGGGCTACTTGTGATGGCAGGCCGATATGGCGGCCAGCGTAGCGGGATTCTAAGCGTCGAACCTGTCTATAACCTGTCTAGAGTCTGTCGATTTGATGCTGATGGATTTGACGGCCAGGTAGCAGCTACATCGTCCAGGGCCGCAGCGAGCCTCCGCAAGATACGGATCGAAACTGCCGGCGACCGTGAATCTAGGCGATCCCCGCACATCGCCGTGTACCGCAGCAACGGTACCACGGAGGCGATCACCATCGAACGGGTAAGCGGGGCTCGCCATCGCGCCTCTTCACCACTCAAGCCACGAACTCACACCTGGAAGCCGGCGTACGCGTGTCCATATTGCGGCCCCTGTTCAGGTGGTCGTCGATCTCCGCAGCACAGCCGAGCATGCGGGGGTACAGAAAGATCGTGAACGCGGCCGTCTCCATCGCGCTCCCCGAGTACTTTCCGCTTTGGTAGGGCTGCCACAGCATCTTGAGCAGCAGCGCGGCTATCACGGCATCGATATTCACGCAGTAGACCGTGCGCGACACCCCCTCGTCGAAGAGCGTCTGCACTAGCGTGCTGTAGAACACGTGGAACACGTTGTACTCGCCGCGCTCCGCGAATAGCTTGCCGATGAATACCTCCCGCGGGTCGTGGTTCACTGGCTTGTCCTTGAACACCGGGTGGTTGACACCGGGGATCTTCTGGATGTCCAGGCTGCCCGTGTTCTTCTTGTTCGCCTTGTAGTCAGCGTAGCGCTTGACGTAGCGCTGCGCCAGCGCTTTCAGGTCGATGCCGTGGTTCGGATCGCCAGGATCCTTCAGTTCTGAATCCTTGAACTGCTCGATCAGAAATGCGATGCCCTCATAGCCGTTGCCTCCATGCGCATAACCCGAGTGCGTGAGAAAGCCCGCCAGCGCCTTGTTGAGCTGGACGCGGCCCGGGTCTTCCGGCCCGTCCGCCGACACCGCGCCCTTGGCGCCCTGGGCGGAGATCGTGCCGGGCCCGTTGCTTAGCAGCAGCCCAACCAACACCTGGAATGCATACAGATCGGCCGCACTGGGCGCGAGGCCCAGCAGCGCGACGAACACCACCTCGCTGATGGACCGCCGCGCCAGGATGTCGCTGGTTGCAATGCCGCAGAAGCTGCCGGCCTCGTGCTGGTCCGCCGGCACCGAGGCACCGATCAGCGCCCCGAACAGACGCATCCACCACGGCAGGCTCTCCGCGGTGATCCGCGACACGCGCTTGCGCATCAGCGGGCCCCAGGCCAACGTGGTCGTGATAGCCGCCAGCACCGCATCCTCCGTCACGTGGCCGGGCAGCGTTTGAAGGTAGCTGACGAACACCGACTTGGCGCCCCGGGCCTTCAGTCCTTGCAGCATGGCGCTGGCCCGGTCGTCTGGCTGGTCGGTGACGAACAAGGCTGGGTCTTCGAGCCGGATCTTGCCGATGTCGAACTCCTCGTTCATCGCATCGTCGAGACCGGCCGCCGCAAATGCGACGATCAGCATGCGCGTCAGCGCGCGCGCGCGATCCTGGGTACGCGGCCCCAGGATGCTGGCCGCCGTGGCCAGTACGCTGTTGGGCGCGTTACCATTATCGCGCGCCGCTTGCGCGCCCGCCAGGGCGGGATGACCATGCAGGTTCAACGCGGCACCAAGCGCCACGTTGATCAGGCGCTGGTCGTTGACGCCGCCGGGTTCGTGCAGCAGCGCCAGGTTCACGTTGCTCTCCAGCAGGAACTGCGCTGCATCCAGCATCGAAACGCCATGCAAACTGGTCAGCTGGGTCCTGGCATCCATCTGCGATGCACCCGAAGTGTCCTTCATGGTCTGGCGCGGCATCACGGCGCCGATCTGCTGCCTGAGCGCGGTGATCTGCTGGCCGTACGGCACGGGGGCCTCCACCACGGCGAGGTCGAGTTCGGGCGGAAGCTGCAAGCCCCGGCTTGCACTGAACCAGGGCTTGAGTTCCATCGTGCCTTCCGGCCCGAAATCGGGTTGCACGCCGTTGGCTCGCATTACCGCGGTCAACGCGGCCGGGATGTGGGCAATATTGACCACCACCGCGCCCTTGGCCGACACCACCGGATTCTGTGGCGTGAACAACGCGCTCACGCCGAACTTCTCCATGAACCAGCGCTCCTTGGATTCAGCGTCGTCGGCACCGCCAGCCATGGCGCCGGCATGGCCGACAGCGCGCGTCAGCTTGCTCTTCCAGCGGCCAACCACGCAGGCCACCACCGGTTTGGTGAAAACAGCATCGCGTTCGTAGTAACCGCCGGGTTCGCAGTACAGCACGGCAGCCTTGCTGCGGTCGTCATTGGCCAGCGCGAAGGCGAATTCGGGGGCAGCGTAGTGAATGTAGACGTCCTTGCCGCTTGAAATCAACGTGGTCGTGCCCCATCCGGCCATGCGCAGGTACTGCGCAATAGTGGTAGTAAAGCCGCCGGAGTTCGACAGGATCGCAATCGAGCCCCTGCGCAAGGTGTCGGCCGGGGCGTCCCCGCCTAGCGCGCCACCGATGCGCACCTGATTCCAGGCATCAGCAACGCCGAGACTATTGCCGCCGAAGATATCAACACCATTGAGCTGCGCCAGCGCGCGGATTTCGCGGGCGTCGTGCACCGACATCTTCTCGGTTGGAATGAAGATCTTCTTCAGGTCGGGATTGACCCGTATCAGCTCGACGACACCATCGTCGGCCGCCGAGGGCGGCAAATAGACCACGCCACAGTTGAAGCGGTGGCCCGCCTCCAAGCCTTCCCGCACATTGTTGTAGACCGGGATCGGGCCCACCGGCGTGTCGAGCACTTGCCCCTTGCGGCCCGGCGAGGTACCGAACACCACATTGCCCCCTGAGTAGGCATGGCCTACCGGCGTCACGTCGCTTGACTCGCCACCCATGATGTTAAGCACACACACGCGGTCTTCGCGTGTCGCCACTTCAGACAAGGATTGAATACCGACGAAATACTTGAAATCACCAACACCTTTGGCGCGCATGGCTGTCTCCTGTGCAGTGACTTCAGGCGGTCACATTCAAACTGGCCGCGACTTGCGCACGGCCACCGGCTTTCATCCAGGCGTCTACCTTACGAGCATAGTCCACCACCTCGCTCATTGCCGAGTCGAAGCCAAAACTCACGTAGGGCAGACCGAGCGATTCGCATGTATCGCGTAGCACTGCCATGCCGCGTACCAGGTTCGGTCCGCCGCGCCCGACCACCACGTATAGCGGCGAGGCGCCATACTTTCCGAAATGCTCGCGCAGCGCGTCGGCCATGGCGCGGAAGGTTTCGAAGATGTCGGTGTTGTTGGACTTGCCGCCGATGATGAACAGCACGTTGCTCTGCTTGAGCCAATGCTTGAAGCAAATACTGGCGACCGCCTTCATCTTCTCGTACGGCGGGTTTCCGCCAAAGTCGGAGGAGATGATCGCGTCGTCACCCAGCATCTGCGTGACGAGAGAGTTCGCGCCACCACCGAAGGTCGGTGCCAGGATCGTGCCCTTCTCGTTGATTATGTATACGTCGCTTTGGCCCTGGTAGGTGCGGAGCTGGTTGATCTCCTGCTCGAAGGGAGAGGTATCAACCGCGAAAAGATGAGGCGGCAGGTTCAGGCGCTGCCAGCGCGGATCGTCGCGGTCAAAGCCGCACTTGAAGTCGCAGGCAACCGGCGTCAGTCTGCCGCGCTTGTCCGCGCGCATGCGGATCGGATTGAGTTCCAGCGTGGTCATGCCGTAGTCGTGGAACAGATCCCATAGGTTTGGCAAGTGCTGCACTAGCGGCGAGATGATTTCCTTGGGCGCGTTCAGCCCGCTCAGCGCGTTCGCCACGACAAAGGCCTTGAGGCCGGTCAAAGGGCTGAAGGGCACGCGCGCAAGCTGGCTTTCGTGCAGTTCCTCGATATCCATGCCGCCGTGGTGCGTCAGTGTCATGGTTGGGGCACGAAATTCGGTGGAATCGGTCAGCGAGAAGTAGATCTCGTAGTCCGACGGCACGCCGCCTTCGAAGGTCACGCCATTGGCCTTGGCCTGCTGATTGCCATGGTGGTGTTCGGCGAAGTAGAGGCGCTCCTTCTCCTTGAGTGCCGAGGCCAGGTCGCTTACCCGGCTGAGCAGGCCAGCCTTACCTTTTTTGCCGACACCACCGCGGAACACCGGTTTGATGAAGACCTGCTTGTGGCGTTCGATAAGCGCCTTGATCTCGTCGTCATTGGCGTCGGGCCCGAGCACCTCAGCCGCGGGGAAACCCACGAGCTGTAGCAGCCGAGCGCCGTGAAGCATGCCGGTGATTTGCATGTTGTCTCCATCGTCAGGTAATTGCTATCGTCGCGGCATCCTAGTCCACCAAGGCTTTCACCATGCTTTCATCTTGAGAGAGATTTTGCCAGCCAAGCAATATTTGTCGTCGAGCACGCAACGGGTCGCCGCCAGCAGACCGCGCCCAAGCCGCAACCCGAAAATAACGATGACAGGAAGAAAAGATCATCCGTGATCATGAGTACACACACCCTGAGTGCGTATGCCGGCACGCGCGCCATGAAATGGCCAAGTGCAATACGCCAGGTAGTCGCTGCATCCATTGGAGTACGACTCTCATTGTGTCCGTTCAGGACATCCGGGCCCTCAATATGAAGAGTCGAGGCAGATAAATATCTTAAAAACGCATCTACTGCGCAATTTGCGCAGTAGATGTCCGCGCCGCCCCTGGTACGGTGTTCACCAAGCTAAGACCGTCTGATACCACCCCTTTCAAGGTGACGATAATTGGGCCGCCCTCCGTCTTCTCGAACAGAAACCGGAGTCAATGGCGTGGTACTGGACGCGGTGGTGGAACGCTCTCCCGAACACAGCCCGATCAGCATGATGGCGCGCCTGGGGTTGCAACGCGCCCTTGTACGAAGTTGACGACGGCTTGCCGGCATCAAGCTATCTCGATTGCGCAGAGCTTGATGGATTTGCGTACCTTTAAGGTTATGTCGCTTGCAATGCCTTGCGCTGCGGACAATAGTATCTATCCACCCCAGAGCAAGATCGACATGCAGACAGATAGCCAGCCGGTTCGAATTTCGCTCGAGGAACTGAGATCGTTCGCCGCCGCGCTAACCGACGGGTCCTTGCTCAAGCGCGCGACCTTGCGCGTCATCGCCGAGCAAGAGGATCGTCAGCGCCGGCAGGAGGCCAAAGCACACGATCTATATGCAGAGCAGACTAGCTCCGCAGTCGCAAACAGCCCCTCTCACGGGCATTAGTTTCCCGGCCTGTCGCGCCTCATAATTTGCCCCGAGCGGAGTCCCGTATGCCTTGTCTGAGTTCCTCTCCGGCGAGGGACGTCAGACGGTGATGCTCGTTCAGGCTCTGCCCTCCGGCTACATCATTGTGGCCATAGGTCCATGACCCGATACCGTTCGCTGTCGCTCTAACCGCGGTGAGGTGGCGCAACTGATCCTCCGGGTTCGTGTAGTCAGACACCTCGGACACTCAATGCTCGCTGAGCACGGCGCCATGCTGTCCGGCACTGGAGCACTCCCAATCGGCGAAGAATCGCGCCAGGTGTGGCTTCAGCACCCGTTGTTCCGGATGCACATCGAGGTAGCGAATGCGCAGTTCCTCCCCTGTTTGCACATCGCAGATGCAGATCACCATTCGCTCCAAATCAGCTTTCCGCGCCTTGTCCGCCTCGGCCTCCAGGCGCAGTTTCCGCCAGATCCCCTACCCGCTCGAGCTGATATGAGGGCTGCCACACGGGCTGCGCTCATCTAGCGTCATTCCCGAGCACGCCTGCTCCAGCAGATCATCGAGCGATCGTGGCTCCGCATAAGGATCGAGGTCAAACATGGCTCGCTCGATGATGTATTGGTAGCGGCTGACAACGATCTGGAAGAACTCTGCCGTACCGGTCCCGTAGGGCACCACCAGACAGGGACGCTCGATCTCTGCGCCGGCCAGCCGCAGCGGGCTGGGTCGCAACGCAATGCTGGCGTAGGTGGCAACACGTAACGACTGCAATCAAATCCGTGTATTAGTGGTAGGCGAAGACCAGAATCTTGCAATGGGTGAGGATCCTTTTGCGTTTTACTTCCAACCAATAGACCTGCGAGGCCGCGACAGCCGTGCGACACCATAAAAATGACGTCGCGGCCGTCGCAGGTGGCAGCCTCTACGATATCCTTGTACGGCGTGGTCGAGGTCGTTGTATCGATGCGGCAGGCCACACGTGCCGCTGCCGCGGCTGCGAGGACCTGATCCCCCAACTTTTGCGGCCTCTGAATGGAACACAACATACCCCTGATCACCACGCTTGCCGCTGGCTTCAGCATCGCCTTAATCCTTGGGTTCCTTGCCGAGCGAATCAAAGTGCCAGCGCTGGTCGGCTATCTGGTGGCCGGGATCATCATCGGCCCCGGCACGCCCGGTTTCGTGGCCGATGTGCATCTGGCCTCCCAGCTCTCCGAGATAGGTGTCATGCTGCTGATGTTCGGTGTCGGCCTGCACTTCTCCCTCAATGACCTCTTGGCGGTTAAACGCATCGCTGTGCCAGGTGCGGTGGTGCAGATGGCATTGGCCACGGTGCTGGGCATGCTGGTGGCGTGGTGGTGGGGATGGAGTTGGGGCAGCGGATTGATTTTCGGCCTGGCCCTGTCGTGCGCCAGTACTGTAGTGTTGCTCAAGGCCCTGGAAGCACGTGGCGTCCTCGAAAGCATGAACGGTCGCATCGCGGTCGGCTGGCTGGTGGTCGAAGACTTGGCCACCGTGCTGGTGCTGGTCTTGTTGCCGCCGCTGGCCGGCGTCCTGGGCGGCACCGTGGAGGTGCCAGCAGTCGAATCAAAACCCTTGTGGACAACTATCGGGCAAACGCTGTTGCAGGTGTCGGCCTTCATTGCCCTGATGCTCATCGCCGGCCGCCGCGTGCTGCCCTGGCTATTGTGGCAAATCTCGAGGACTGGCTCACGCGAGTTGTTCACCCTGTCGGTAATCACCGCCGCCATTGGCATTGCCTACGGTGCGGCCCAGCTGTTCAGCGTCTCATTCGCTCTGGGAGCATTCTTCGCCGGGATGGTAATGCGGGAATCCGAGTTCAGCCACCGCGCGGCTCAGGAATCCCTGCCGCTGCGCGACGCCTTTTCTGTGCTCTTCTTTGTGTCGGTGGGCATGCTGTTCGAACCGGCTATCCTGATGGAACAGCCGGTGCACGTACTTGGCGTGGTGGCCATCATCATCGTCGGCAAATCCATTGCGGCATTGGCCCTCGTACTGGCCTTCCGCTACCCGCTCAACACCGCGCTGACTGTCTCTGCCAGCCTGGCGCAGATCGGAGAATTCTCGTTCATCCTGGCCGGGCTGGGGCTCTCCCTTGGCCTGCTGCCCGCCGAAGGCATGAGCCTGGTGCTGGCAGGCGCACTCATTTCTATTGCCCTGAATCCTATGCTTTTCGCGGCCATCGAGCCGTTGCGCCGCTGGGTGCTCAGACGCTCGGAACTGGCTCGCCGCCTGGAACAGCGGGGCGACCCCTATGCCGAACTGCCTATGAATACCGAGCGCAAGTATCTGGAGGGTCAAGTCGTGCTGGTGGGCTATGGCCGGGTGGGCAAACGGATCGCCAGTGCGCTGGAAGCCCGCGGCATCCCCTATGTGGTGGCGGAGCAGAACCGGGAACTGGTTGAGGACCTACGCAAGAAGGGCATGGTGGCAGTGTCGGGCAACGCCGCCGAGCCCTCGGTGCTGATTCAGGCCCACATCGCCGACGCGGCCATGCTCGTGGTGGCAACGTCCGATTCTCTCGATGTTCGCCAGATGGCCGACACGGCTCGCACGCTCAATCCGGGTATCGAGATCGTCATGCGCACGCACAGCGAGGACGAGTCACTGATGTTGCGCAAGGAGGGGATCGGAACGGTCTTCTTCGGCGAGGAGGAACTGGCCAGGAGCATGACCTGCCACGTACTCCAGCGTTTCGCGCCGCAGTCGAGTCCTTCGGCTACTGGCCACGCCTGAGCGCCGTTGCACGCTGGCGCGCGGTTCCGGCACCAACAGCGTGTCGCATGGAAGCCCGGTGAGCAGTTTGGCGACTGTGCTGCCCAGCAGCAAGCTCATGATTCCGCTATCACTACCAAGCTATATCGTGATTCCGGACGTATTGGGTCACTATGGACTCGGTGGCTCCAAACTCGATGGCCGGGGAAGCCCTGTACGGCCGTCTCATGAGGACGGTCGGCATCTCGCCCTGCCCGTCCCATTATTGCCCTTCGGCGTTGCGGTAGGTGCGCGGCGGCTCGGGAACCGGCGGCGGTGGCGCCACGACGGCAAAGCAGCCGGCTGCCAGAAGGTCTGTCCATGTCAGGCCATGCCTGGCCATCTGCACACGGATCCGCACCGTGGCTGCGGCGCGCTCAATCTCAAGAGACATAGGTATATCGTTTTGGGAATCGGAAAGGTGCAACGAATTGGGCCGCAAAATCAATCATCATTGCCGGCACCCCACACGGCCTGCATCGCTTCCATCCGCCGCGCCGCCTCGGTGGTCGCGTAGCGCGTGGTGGTGTCGAGCGACGCGTGGCCGGCATTCTGCAGCACTACCTCCAGCGGCGCCCCGGCCGCCAGCGCTTGGGTAGTATGGGTATGGCGCAGCCAGTGCATGCTGGCCGCCTCCAGCCGCGCCGCGCGGGTCGGCAAGACACAGCGTGCCGGCGCAGGCCGTCATGAAGCCCTTGATCTGCTTGGCGAGCATGACGGTGCCGATGCCGGCGGCATCGACGGGGCTGGCGGCGCGTGCTTCTTCCAGGCCAAGCTCCCTGGAGCCGGCCTGGAAGAAGCGCTTGATCTGCCAATACAGCGTGGTAGGTCTGGCGGCGGGCTGCATGCTCAGAAACATCGGTGTCCGACGCCGATTCAGGTGGGACCCGCACCTTGGGCAATGCGAGACACCGCTGAACTGAGCCGGGGAACGTCGCGGGAGGGTCCGATGGGGGCCTGCAATGAACAACGCTGCCAGAATGGCGGCGTTGTGTGTAACCTTTGGGTAGTGCCGATGCACTGCGCGTCAGCCGAGCGGAGCGAGGGAACGATGGAAGCCCGAATGGGGCGAGACCCCAGAGGGGGGCGACGCGCTGCACAACAGTGCGACCGGCCATGTGCCCTTGGCCGAGGACGCCCATGCACTGATAACTCAGATCAACCACAGACACCGCATGCTGCATCTGCCCGGAGAGCCCCATGGACAAGGACCTCGACACCATGACGCGCGAACAGCTCATCGCCGAAGTGAAGACACTGCGCGCCGGCATCCGCACCCACCGCGACACCTCCGGCCATGACCTGTGCTGGTATCACCCGCACTTGTGGGCTTTGCTCCCCGAACAGGTCAACCATGTGCCGCTCGTCCCCGACTGGCCGCAGTTCATGCGCGGCTGTGTAAAGTACCGCGAATCACTGGATGCGCAATGCCCGCAGGCGCCGCGCAGTCAGCTAGAGTTCGGTGAATAGATCGCCGACACACGGAATGGAGGGCCAGCGCAGCGGCGAGCTGGGCGACCCGTTTTGCCATTGCATGGCAGAAGCGGCAAACCCGCGCGGTGGTAAGGTGCCCCATGGCACCTCCTGCTGAATGCCAAGCTGCGTGAGCTTCACGTCCTTCTCCAAACACATTGACCCCACGGCCATGGATTACCTTCCTCAGCTTCTCGCTCTCTCGGGCATCATTCTTCTGGCTTGCGCCAGCCCCGGGCCAGACTTCGTGGCGGTGACCTCTCATTCGTTGAGTGAGCGCCGTTCCGGTGTGTTCGTCGGCCTGGGAATCACCTGTGCCGTGGCCATTTGGGCAAGCCTGGCGGTGTTCGGCTTCGGACTGCTGATACAGCAGTTTTTCTGGCTCTATGAAGGTATCCGGCTGGCCGGCGCGGCCTATCTGATCTACCTTGGCGTGCGCATGCTGGCGGGAGCCCTTCGTGCACGAGCAGGGACCCAAGACATCGCACAGGCGCCGCCCCTCCGCGCGGGGCAGGCATGGCGCAGAGGATTCCTGGTGGGAATCACCAATCCCAAGACCGCAACCTTCTTCGCGACCTTGTTCGTCACTTTGCTACCTGTGGGAGCGCCGTCGTGGGTGTATGCGGCAGTGGTGGCCGTGGTGTTCTGTATCACCGGCACATGGATGTGTTTGCTGGCCTCCTTCTTCTCTGTGGGCGTCGTGCGCTCTGTCTATGCGCGCATTCGTAAACCTGTCGATGCACTGATGGGCGCTGCTCTGGTGGGGCTGGGAGTGCGCATGGCGACAAGCCGATGAGGTTGCCGGCGCCAAGCCGCAGCTGTGCCGCCCAGTGCAGCAGAAAAAATGTCGGGCGTGCCGACGACCCACATGACCGCCGGGGCGTGCTGGTCGAGCCACCCCCTTCCGCGAAGCGCGCCGTGAGCGCGCTCTGGGGGCCGATCCAGGCGGGTGGCCTGGAATTGCTCGAACGCTACGGCGATACCGACGTGGCGCTGCTCCAGCGATTTCTTGAAGACTATTGTGCGCTCCAGTGGAGCCATGCTGAACGGATTCGGGAAGGCCGCAAGCGTTGACGATACGAATCCGTTCGCACATGCTCGTCCCATAATCAATCGAACTGGTCATCCAACCAGACGTGAAATCTTGAAAATCCCCTTCTGCCGCTGGATCACACACGCAGTCCTGGGGATCATCCTGACCGGAATCGTCGTTTCTAGTCTGATCGTTTATGGCTATCCCGCACTCGCTGCGGCCGAATGGCAAGCTATGATTGCGAAGACGCAATACAGAATGTCCCCTGGGGACTTGGAGGTGACACTCGCGCTGGTGCGCGGTGGGAGCCTGGCGACGGCAGCGGAACGCCTCGGCGTGGATGCCTCCGCTGTGTTCCGCTCACTGCAGCGCATCGAGCGCGGCCTGGGGCGTCTCTTGTTCGAGCGAACGCGTTCGGGCTACCTCGCAACGGAGTTGGCCACCCAACTGGCCGAGCACGCCGAGCAGATGGAGGTGGCGCTGGAAGCGGCACGCTCATCCGTCGAGGCAGCGCCGGCACCGATCTCGGGCACGGTGCGGATCACGACGACCGACACCGTCCTGCACGGCCTGGTCGCGCCCGCATTACGCAGCCTGCAGAAGGCTCATCCCCAACTGAGCTACGAACTCCATACAGGCAACGGACTGGCCAGCCTGACCCGGCGTGATGCTGATATTGCGGTGCAGGCGACCAAGCGCCCGCCGCAGCACTTGGTGGGCAAGCACATCGGGCCAATCCGCGTCGCGCTCTACGCGGCCAAGAGAGGCAGCGTGACCAAATTTGCCGAGGTCGAGGCTGGCAGGGCCGACTGGATCGCGCCCGACGATGCGCTACCCGAACACCCTTCGGTAGTTTGGCGCAAGCGCTACTTTCCCAAGGCAGCCCCGCGCTACCGCGTCAACAGCATCCTTTCCGTGCTGGAACTGGCTGCACTCGGGCTTGGCGTGGGCATCGTGCCCTTGTTCCTGGCCGATGGGCGCAGCGATGTTGTTCACCTGACCGAGCCACTTGACAAGTGCGAGACGGATCTGTGGCTCCTCACGCATCCCGAATCGCGCCATCTCCGCCGGGTGGAGACATGCTGCCGAAGTGCAGCAATGTCGGCTCGCCTTTTAGTGTGAAGGCCGGCCCAGGGGTCGCGTGCAGACTGGTCTCGGCGTTCACGATCACCGATCAGGCTGTTCACGTCGCAGCGACCCGGTGCAACGTCATCCCTTTCGGAAATGCTCCGCCGAGCGAAATGCGAGCGCTTCCGGATCGCACGTCCGGAGAGCAATGGGGCTAGCCACGATGCAAGCAGCGTGCGCGGTGCCTGACTGCCTAGCCGAGGCCCCATCCCGCCGGCGATCAACTCCCAATGGCAGCATCGATCGCCTCCGGGACGGTGGCGCCGCGCCCAAGCACTTCCTTCGCTTCACCCCATGCATCGCTTCGAACGACACGCCATTCGCTAAAGTAGGTGTTGCCGCTCAACTCGCTCACACACGTCACCGTCGCGCTCTGAGCTTCAATCCATCGCAACCGACGCTGATCGTCGGCACCCATCACCCATTCGGGATAGTTTTCTTCTGATTCGCTTCTCACCGAGACGCCTCCAGCCCGTCTACTCTTCCCTGCGTCGTTCGGCATTCTCGCTTCCCTGCACCGATTGAATTGAAAACGATTGCAACGTCGACGGCTTTGACTACACAATAAATGAGGTTTTCCCAGGAAACAGCAGAATTGCGCAATCACTATCGAGAATACGCACACACCAAGAGGGCGGCTCGCTGAATGTGGCGGATGTCATGTGGTCGCCGTCCTTTTGAAACTGATCGTCGAGAACACTCCCCTGGTGCTGCGGCAGAGCCTTTGTCAAGTCGCGCAGCAGACCGAGACGGATAGGCCTCCGCTCTTTGAACGGAACCCCACCCGGTCCAGGTGGTGCTCGCTCGGCGACGGCGGCGTACTTGTAGAGGTAGACGACTTCGCCGTTGATAAGATCAAAGCGCTGCGCAAGCTGCGCTGCATTAGCCACTCCCATTCACGTCCCTAGTCTCAGCGTCGAGCCCTGGGAGGACACGTGATGGAACTACTACTTGTGCTGGCTCTGCCGGTTTGGCCGCTTGGCTTCGGTGTCTGGACGTGGTCGTGCATTCTTGACGCTGCTGTCGCGCGCAAGAAGTCGCATTGGCAAGGCCATGGTCCATTGGGGCCCGATGGCCATCGTCTTTGGTGTGGTACTGCACCAAACTCGGAGAAGGGCAAGCACTATGCGCAGTCCGCCAGCAGCGGCGCCGCGGAGAGATGTCAGCCAACGGGACTCCCCTCTGGCTTTACCGGGTCGTACGCGTCCATCGGCGCGCAGGCCTGGAAAGAGTGATTGACCTTCCAGTAGAGTGTGACAGGCTGCAGCGCCCCGCCGGGCCGACCGCATCGTTCTTGCCCTGCGGCGCGCGTACCTCGACTAACCGTGCAGCGCCCAACGGCCCGCTGCTGTGCTGGATCGGACAAAAGCCCGTGTTCGGTACTGACCGGTTCCGCAACTACGCTGTCCGGTACGCGCCCGAGAAACTACTACCTCGCAACGTCATTCGCCTACGGCTCTTTTGCGCTTTGTCGATGATCCGAAGGCTGAGCATTGGAAAAGCTGGCAGCAACAGCCTATGCGGTTGCTAGGCTGAGTCGGCTTCAGTCAAGACGGGGTTATCGTGCGGCCGAAGTCCATTGTGGATCGAGACCTACATTTGGACGAGTTGGCTCACTGGATCTGCGCACCGGAGTCCTTCACGACCTTGCCCCACCGCGTGATTTCAGCGTCGATATGCGTACGCAGGACCTCAGGCGTCGATCCAACCGGCTCGTAGCCACTGGCGGCCAGCGTCGCCTTGAGATCTGGCTCCTTCAGCACCGAGGAAATCTCTCGGCTGAGGCGGTCTACCACGAGCGGCGGCGCTCCCGCCGGCGCCAACATTGCATACCAACCGGTGATACTGATGCCCGGAACGCCGGCTTCTGCAAGCGTGGGAACTTCAGGTGCCACTGCCGCGCGCTTGCTGCCAGTGACGGCCAGCGCGCGCAGCTTGCCGCTGCGCACATGTGGCAAAGTGGTAGAGATGCTATCGAACGTGAGCTGGATTTCGCCGGACAGCATCGCGGTCACCACCTGCGCACTGCCCTTGTACGGGACGTGGGTCATTTTGATGCCGGTGACCGAGTCGAAAAACTCGCCAGCGAGATGTCCAGTATTGCCGTTGCCGGCCGAGCCAAACGTGAGCTTGCCGGGCGATGCCTTGGCTTGCGCGATAAGCTCCGGTACCGTGTTGGCACTCAGCGACGGACTTCCCGCGAGGATCATCGGCAGGTTGGCGACCAACGAAACCGGTGCAAAGTCCTTGCGTGTGTCGTAGGGCAGCTTGGGATAGAGGCTGGCATTGATGGCGTGTGCTGCCAACACCATGATCAACGTGTAGCCGTCTGGCTTGGCGCGAGCCGCCATCTGGCTAGCAATGGTGCCACCTGCGCCGGGACGGTAGTCCAGCACGACGGGCTGGCCCAGCCGCTCCTGCAGCTTCGCGGCCACCGGACGTGCCAGCAGATCGGCGCTACCACCGGGCGGGTAAGGAATCAGCAACTGGATCGGACGGGAGGGCCAGGCATCAGCCTTGGCGATGCCAGAATTCCCCCACAGGGCAGTGCTAGCGAGTGCCATCGCAGCAACGGCCAGCCATGCACGGCCTCGCGGATCCGGACGTGTCGTATCCATGTTTGTCTCCTGATTCTTGGTTTCCGGCTGGCTGCCGCCGACGCGTCATCTATACGGCGCGACATAGGGCGTTTGTGGCCATAGATGGTAATTCGCCGCCAGCGCCGGGGCGTTCTTATATCCCTAACGCTTCCTTCCAACGTTCGGAACGGCTACCCTAATTTGACCGACGTTAGGATTGTTGTATAGAGTCCGCTGAAAAATGGCCCAGGAATTCGTAGGTGAATACGACAATTCCGATCATACAACTGAGCATCGTTAAGCTTGTGGTGTTGAAGATTGATCCCCCAATCATCCACCTAGTAGGAGACGATCATCTTTGGAGAGACGTAAGCGCTAGCTTCAGCACAGCCTGAGTACGATCGGCCTGTTGCTCAAGCGGGGTGCGGCCGCTCACCGTACGGCAGTTCTCCCCCGGCGAAGGTCTCGACCTGGTACAGGGCCTAAAAATAATCGAGCTCCTCTTGTACTCGAGCGCTGGACTTCTTTTTCCCCTTTTTCGCCTCGTCACGAAGTTGACTTTCGATTGCTTTCGCCATGAACGAGGCGAGCTGGTAACCAGCTTGCGCTCTCAATGCGGTTGAACGCATCAATTCTCGTGTGAAGGGGACGGTAGACCTCGATCGCGAGAGCGGCTGGGAAGAATCCTGTGGACCCTGACTCCCTGCCGTATCATCAACTCGTCATGCTGGAGAAAAGTCCCTCTGGCCAAGACTACCCTCGCATCACACACCGGGACCACTCGATTCTTAAGGCCATCAGGCGAGCGCGCCAATGCTCCGCCCACTCATAAGGTATTGCGATCTTCTCGTCCTCGGCGATCCCACCGCCCCCCACGCCATCGAGCTAAGTGCATTACCCCTAAGCAATCTATCGGTCACTTCCATTCCGGCTCGCCGCACCGCAGAACGCGGTACCACCTGGCGTGGCGGCTTGCCTGCTGATACTTAGCCTGGCCTACATCCTGTGGGGCCTGGTGTCTGGCAGCTTTTGAGCTGCCGCTATTCAAGATTTGTCGGCCAAAGTTGGCAAGCAATCACGATCCAGTGTGCGCATCCTCGGAGCGAGAGTCTTGGCGAGTCGAGCGGGGAAGCGGAAAAGACGGTAGAGCCCGACACTCGGACACGCAAGGTACCAACGGCTGGCAAGTCGAGAACCGACGCGTAGTTCCCCATCGAAGGACTGTACGCGACAGCTCGGGGAGCGCTGCCAATTCCCCATCAATGTAGTCCATGGAGGAAGCCGCAGATTTGCACTGCGATCATGGATTCTTTGACGGGTCTGCGGAAAAAATCGCTCGCCTGCATCACGAGGCCAAGCGTGGCCGCGATAACAGTGACCGGCATGCGCCGTATGCTCGCCCAAGCAGAGAGTTGGGCGAGCATACCGCCCAGGCACCGCTTAGCGCATGATCGAAGCAAGATTGCTGGATTGACGTCTGCCCTCAACTTCGCAGCATCCTGAAGAACTGCCGATAGCGCCCTGTCTGCTGAAGTCGGCTAGTTCAAGCCTCGTAGCCAACATCCTCCCAAACGCGTCTAGCAAGACATCTGAGTTCAAAGCAGACGGTCCCGCCAGAGCCGGACAAATGATCCAGGTGGTGCCGTCGCGCACGAGCACGCGCAGAGACTTGACTAAGTCTGCCGGCTGCAGTTGTTGATCTTCCGCCGCGACTCCATCTAGCGCGAACGCGCGGACATAGTCCTCAGTATGTCGCTGACCTAGACAAACCACGACTTTCGGTCGCCAGTATGCGCAGATTTTTGCTAGAAAGCGGAAACGGCCACCTTGTCGGCACAGATCTAGATAGCGAGCGATCGGCACTAGGGAAGACTGTCCGCGGAATGCCTTGGACCATGGCGTGACGCCATCGAGTTGCGCCGGCAGGGGAAACAGGTTCAGTTTGAACTCCGCGCCGTCGGGAGCATAGAGCTGATGCCCGTAGTACTGTTTCGAGTCGCTGTCTCCCAGCCGAAGCCCTAGCACCTCTGCACGAGCGGCCGCCATTATGCGTGCGATACGTTGATGGCTCTGCCATTTCCCCATAATGCCAGAATGGACCTTGCGGAAATTCGCGTCCCACGCTAGCGGCTCCGTTCGCGGCACCAGTGGGGCCTGAAAAGACTCGTTCCACGGATGCGGACTTCTATCGCAGAACCACACGGCCCCTGCTGGGTTGCCCCCTTCCATTCCTACATACGATGCGAAATAGTCATCTAGTTCTTGACCGGAGAACGCTGCTCTGTTTCTCATATCGATTTGCCGATTGTTGACTGACCGCGGCTACAGAAATCGCTTCGCGAACGACTAACGTGCGCGATTTGGTCTCACATCGCAGGAGGTCCCCGCTTGTGCCGCCTATCTTCCCATCGCGGCCTACCGGTCGCCATCACCCGAAATGGGGGGATTATTGTTACCTCCGTTGCGCGGGGCAAAACAGCGGCGCGGCTCACAGACACCTACGCTTTTCATCCGCTAGAATCGCGCGAAGTGAACGGGGCGTGGGATATGGCGGACAAAAGTGATCGTCGGTGGGCCAGGACGGCTCGGCCGCTGGTATGGATAGCACTTGGCGTCGTGCTGGTGATGGTCTTCTTTCGCGGCGTCTGGTACGAGCCGGGTAATCTCGACATCGAAGATGCTGTGAGATATGCGTGTTATGAGGCCATCGACCGGATGTCGCCGACGCCTTACGCGGTCGATTTCGAGATAGAGGAAGCGCCGCAAACTTTGCGACGCGCAACGGACGGCACGATAGAGATGCAGTTCAGATTCACAGCAAAGAGCGCGCATGGTTCTTCCACAAGCGTCATTGCATACTGCAGTGTGTCCGGCGACCGACAGCGCGTAGAGCGCATCAGCCTGAGGCGCACGCCTTAGGAAATCCCAGTACCCGCCAGTCTCCAACCACCCACATGGGTGGTTTCATTTTTTCCGAGGCAGCCAATGTGCAGCCCCGAGCTACCGACTCAGAAATAACCCTGGATATCACCGCCCTCGGTATTGGCATCGACACCTCGAATCTGAAGAAGGGCGAGGCCGCGATGCGGGCGGCGGAGCCGGCCGGCACTGGCTGGCTGACGCGGCGAATGGGGTGGCACCCGTCCACCTACGTTAGCAACGCGCTTATCGGACCATCTCCAATTCCGTCAGCAACCAATGCTTGAACACATCAAAGGCTTCATGCTGAGGCAGGCGCTGAGCCGGTCGCCTCGCATCAAGTCCCTGGGGCGGCTTCAACCCA
>NZ_JARJLM010000701.1 GCF_029335485.1 Cupriavidus basilensis | reverse complement strand
AGCGTCTTGGGCGTGGGCGGCCCCTTGCCATCAGGAAAGCGCATGCGCATGCGCTTGAAGTTGATGTCGGCGCTCATCTGTTTGACGAGGGCGAGGTCATTGGTTTCGTCCGTCAGCGGTTGGTTACCGAAGGCATAGCGATGCAGGTTGTTTTGTAACTGCAGCAACGCCCAGTTGATACGGGCCTCGCCGCCCCAGCCCGCGGCGGCACCAGCGGCGGCATGCAGGCCTACGCCGGCATCGCCGACGCCTTTCCAGAATTCGGTGCCGACGCCTGGGACATAGGTGGCGAGACGGTACTTACGATCTTCGCCGGGTTTTATTTTGTCGTCGAAGACTTCGTACAGCCGCGCGACATTGCTATGCGACTCGTGCTTCTTGTCGTAATAGAGGTTATTGCGCGTGCCATCGAAGAAGAAGCCGAGGTAGAGGGTGCGCTGGCACGACATGGCGTCGTTGGGCGACTCGGTGCAAGTAACGCCCCTGCGTTCGTTCGCCGTGAGAGTCCACGGGTTCTCGCTTACATTGTCAGGCAGTCGGGAAATCGTCATGGCGTCTTGTCCTCCGTGTGGGCGGCCTTGCCCTTTCTCATGAGGTCCCAGAGTTCGGTGGGGCCTTCACAGTGCGCACTACCGGGGTGCTCCTTGCGGCATTGCAGTGTTGGCTCGAGCAATCCGCCTGGGAAATCGGGATGACCCGGACCCACCCAAGTAGGGAAGAGCTTGACGACACCTCCGGGGAAGAACGCGACCCA
>NZ_JARJLM010000700.1 GCF_029335485.1 Cupriavidus basilensis | reverse complement strand
GCCCCGCCGAAGCAGGCCACCGCCCCGGGTACGCCGATGGCGCGCCGCGTGCTCGCGGCGCATGGTGACATCATGCAGGCCAGGGCGGATGCCGCCGGCCACAGCGCACAGGACTATCGATGGCCGCTCGCCGGCCTGCAGCCGGCCGGCTGCACCGCCGTCGCCGACTGGCGCGACGGCGCGCTGCGCGTCTGGCTGCCCAGCCGCAACCCCGGCGCCCTGCGCCTCGAGCTGGCCGCCCTGCTGGGCATCGGCGAGGACCGCATCACACTGATCTGCTGGCAGGCCATGGCGGGCGAGGATGCGCAGCACGCGCACCACGCCGCGGCCGATGCCGCGCTGCTGGCGCACGCCGCCGGCGGCGCGGTACGCATGCGCGTGGAAGCCCATGAGCTTGGCGCCACGCGGGCGCTGCTCAACACCCATGTCGAAAGCGCATGGAAGGCCGAGGGCGACATCGCCACCTATGCCGTCAATGCGGCCGTCGATGCGCGCGGCGGCCCGGCGGTGGCATCCGCGCTGCCACTGGCGCTGTGGCTGACCGGCACGCCAGCACCGGTCAGCGAGATCGAAACGCATGCGCCCGTCGAGGATCAGGGCAAGGATGACGCCATCCTGCCGCCTTACCGCTTCGACGGCCTGAGCGTGACGCAAACCGGCACGCCCGGCTTGCCGCGCGCAGCCGGCACGCCGGCCCAGACGGCAAGGGCTTACGTGTTCGCGCACGAATCGCACCTGGACGAGGTGGCGGCAGCCAGCGGGCAGGACCCGGTGGCCTTGCGGCTGCGGCATATCGACGACGCACGCGGCGCCGGCCTGGTGCGCCGGGTCGCGGCGCAGGCCAGCTGGCAGCCGCGCGGCGAACACGCGCAAGCACGCAACAATGTCCGGCGCGGGCGCGGTTTCGCCTACGCCAGCACCATCGAAGCCGGGCACGCCGATGAAGACCCGCCGGTACGGAACTGGTCCGCCTGGGTGGCGGAAGTCGAAGTCGACGCCAGCACCGGCGAAGTCAGCGTGACCGGCGTCACGCTCGGCCATGACAGCGACGCGGGAGAGCCAAGCGCGGGCAATGCGCCGGCCTTGCAGCAGCAAGCCGAACACGCCGCGCGGCAGCTCACGGCCGGCAGCAGTTTCGACAGCTGGCCCGCTCAGGCGCTGGCGCCATTGCCTGCGGCGCTCAAAGCCGGCCTGCCGGCGCTCGCCACAGCGCAACTGCCGGAAATCCGCCTTGCCGGTGCGCTGGCCGGTGCGCCCACCACCCTCGGCGCCAGCGCCACTGCAATCCTGCCCGCCGCGCCCGCAGTGGCCAACGCCATCTTCGACGCGACCGGCGTACGGCTGCGCGAGCCGCCGTTCAGCGGAGAACGGATCCGGCTCGCGCTTGCGGCGCAGTCCAGCGCGGACGGCAACGGCAAGCGCGGCACCCGCCGCAGGCGCAACTGGCTGCTGGCCGCGGCCACCGCCACCGCCGGCCTGTTTGCGGCCGCGATGCCCTGGCGCGCGCCGATCGCACCGGCGGCCCCGCCGGCGGCGGGCTTTTATTCCGCCGCCACCATCGAGCGCGGCCGGCTGGTCGCCGCCGCCGGCGACTGCGCGGTCTGCCATACCTCGCCCAATGGCGTGCCAAACGCGGGCGGCCTGGCGCTGGACACGCCGTTCGGCACCATCTACAGCACCAACATCACGCCCGACGCCGAGACCGGCATCGGCAACTGGTCGTACGCCGCCTTCGAGCGCGCCATGCGCGAAGGCATCCATCGCGACGGGCGGCATCTCTACCCGGCGTTTCCGTACACCGCCTTCGCCAAGGTCAGCGAGGCGGACATGCAATCGCTCTACGCCTACCTGATGGCCGCCGAACCGGTACGCGCCAGGGCGCCCGGGACGGCGCTGGCCTTCCCCTACAACCTGCGCCCGCTGATGGCCGGCTGGAACCTGCTGTTCCACAGCCCCAAGCCCTTCGAGGCGGACCCGGCACGCTCGGCGCAGTGGAACCGCGGCGCCTACCTGGCCCAGGGCCTGGGTCATTGCAGCGCCTGCCATTCGCCGCGCAACGCGCTGGGCGCCGAACGCGGCGGCCGCGCCTATCTTGGCGGCGGCGAGGCCGAAGGCTGGGAAGCGCCGCCGCTGGGCGAGCTATCGCGCGCGCCGGTGCCGTGGACCGAGCAGGCCCTGTTCGCGTACCTGCGCAACGGCTACGCCCCGCACCATGGCGCGGCGGCCGGACCCATGGCGCCGGTGGTGGAAGGACTGGCACAACTACCCGAGGAGGACGTGCGGGCCATCGCGCACTATGTCGCGTCGTTCGGCGACGCCGCGCCGGATACCGCTGCCAGCGAACAGGCGATGCTGCTGGAACAGCGCAGCGCCACCGCGGCCCGCACCCTCGGCGGCCCGGCCGAACGGCTGTACCAGAACGCCTGCGCGGTCTGCCATCAAAGCGGCCAGGGCATCCGGCAGTTCGGCATCAAGCCATCGCTGGCGCTCAACACCAACCTGCATGGCGACAGGCCCGACAACCTGATACGCGTGCTGCTCGCCGGCATCCCGGCGCCCGCATCCAGCGAACTGGGCTATATGCCCGCCTTCGGCGAGAGCCTGGACGACCGCCAGCTGATTCAGCTGGTGCACTACCTGCGGGCGCGCTTCGCCCCCGGCAAACCCGCCTGGGACAACGTCGACGACACCCTCGCAAGACTGCGATCCTCACCCGCTCATTAAGCGGCCACTGAACAAGATAAGGCGCATCCGAGACATTCGGATCGCCACCTTTCCCGGCAAGCCCGCTTGCCGCCGACCGCTGCCGCGCGCGCTTTCGCGCCGCGCGGGAAAACCCCGAGGAGAAAACCGCCACCACGCCCTTGCCAGCTTTTTTCATGTAGCTTACGCTGAATGTTCATGTAGAAGGCACTACATGAGTGCCGGATGAAGGAACCCGGTGCCGCCCCTGCACAAGGACGGCGCACAGCGCAGCGGCTGACGTGCCTTGCGCCGCGCACCGGAGCACGCATTGCCCGCCTGGCCAGACGGAAACCACAAGAACCGCCCCATCCATCACTGCACAGGCGCTGGCCCGCGGCTTGCGTAGGCAACAGCGCAGCCAGCCGCCCGCAGCGGTGGCGAAGACACCCAACGGTAGACAACGGTAGAAAATCAAGGAGTGAACATGTCGTATCAGTACCAAGACGGCGCGGCGGCGGTACTACCCGCCCCGGCCCAGCCAGATGTCTACCGCAAGGTGACCTGGCGCCTGATCCCGTTCTTCTGCGCCTGCTATCTGGCCGCATACCTCGACCGCATCAACGTCGGGCTGGCAAAGCTGCAGATGCTGGACGACCTGCATTTCAGCGAAACGGTCTATGGCCTGGGCGCCGGGCTGTTCTTCGTGGGCTACATCCTGTTCGAGGTGCCGAGCAACCTGGTGCTGCAGAAGGTGGGCGCGCGCATCTGGATCGCCCGCATCATGGTGACGTGGGGCCTGCTGTCCGGTGCGACCATGTTCGTCAACACGCCAACGCAGTTCTACGTGCTGCGCTTCCTGCTGGGCGCCGCCGAGGCCGGCTTCCTGCCCGGCGTGCTGCTCTACCTGACTTACTGGTTCCCCACGCACAAGCGCAGCAAGATCATTGCGCTGTTCATGATGGGCCTGCCGCTGGCCAGCATGATCGGCAGCCCGATCTCCGGCTGGATCATGACCGCCTTTGCCGGCATGCACGGCTGGGCCGGCTGGCAGTGGCTGTTCTTCCTGGAGGCCATTCCCTCGGTGCTGCTGGGTGTGATGGTGTTCTTCTACCTGCCCAACGGTATCGACAACGCCAGCTGGCTGCAACCCGACGAGAAGCGCACCCTGCATCGCAACCTGGAAACCGATGTGCTGGTGGAAAGCAGCCACTCGCTCAAGGCGGCCTTCACCGACCGCCGCGTGTGGATGCTGGGCCTGATCGACATGTGCCTGCTGATGGGCACCTACTCGATCGGCTTCTGGATGCCGACCATCATCCGCGACTCCGGCGTGGCCAGCCCGCTGCACATCGGCCTGCTGACCGCCATCCCGCATGCGGTGGCCGTGGTGGCGATGCTGCTGAACGGCGCCCATTCCGACAAAACGCGCGAGCGCCGCTGGCATATCGTCGTTCCCATCCTGGCGGGCGCCGCCGGCCTGGTCGCCAGCACCTTCGTCACCGGCTCCACCAGCGCCACCGTGCTGATGCTGACGCTGGCCAACGTAGGCATCGTGGCCACCTTCCCGGTGTTCTGGTGCCTGCCGTCGACCTTCCTGAGCGGCACCGCGGCGGCGGCGGGCATTGCGCTGGCCTGCTCGATCGCCAACCTCGGCGGCTTTGCCGCCACCTACCTGCTGGGCTGGCTCAAGGACACCTTCCATAGCCCGAGCGCCGGCCTGGTGCTGTTCGCGGCCTGCCTGGTGGGCAGCTGCTTCCTGGTGCTGGCGATGCCGGCCAAGGTGGTCAACCGCTAGTGTTCCGGGCTTGCTGCCAACGGCAAACATTCACCGGGGCTGCGGCTGTTCGGGCTGGGCCAGGTGGTGCGCAAGACATTGTCGCCGGCCGAAGCCGTACAGCCGGTGCTGGAAGCGCTGGTGGGCTTCGGGCGCTGAGCGGCGCCAGCGCGCCCCGCGGACTCAACGCGCCCACAAGGCTCGCGCTACAGCATCGCCATCCGCCCCGCCGCCGAAGACGCGCTGGCCGATGGCAAGCCCAAGCGCGCGGTAGCTCTCCCACTGCGCTTCATCGAAGAACTGGTCGCTGGTGGGCTCCTGCGGAAAGGCGGGATGCCCGGCGCCGTATTGCCGCACGTCCGCGGGGGCCGAAGCGATCGGACATGGCTTGAGCAACACGATGCGCGATACCGGACGGCGCGTGCCGGCCGGCTCGTCGGCGCGAAACACATTCAGCAACAGCGCGCATTTGTCGCTCGGCGTGCGGCGCCCTTGCGGGGAAAAACTGGCCGGCGTGCCGAACACGCTGCCGAGCACCGCGTCGCCGGCGGCCGCGGTATCGACCACGATCTCCAGTCCCAGGTCGATGCGCGCCAGCCGGATCAGGTTGGCCAGGTCGCCGAACTGGTAGCGCGGATCCGCTCCGCAATCGCACAGCACGATCAGCGCCACCCGGCGCTCGGGGCGCAGCAATTCATATACGGCCGTGTTCTCGAAGTGGCCGCCGTCCGACAGATACTGCCAGCCGCGCCGCGTGCCATGAAAGCGCGCGCTCAGCTCGCAGGCGAGATAGTACTGCGTGCGGAACAGCGTGATGAAGCCGCCCAGCCAGGGTGCGCCGGCGCACTCCGCCTGCACGCGGTCGCGCTCGGCGCCGCCCCTGCGCGGCGCGCTGCCGGCATCCAGCGGATAGGACGGCCACCAGGTGCCCAGGCGCAGGTTGGCCAGGCCGAGCAGCAACGAGGTGCCAAGCGTGGTGGACCGCCCCAGCCCCGTGGACACCGCGGCGCCCGAGGTTGCGATCCAGTCGCCCAGCGTGCGCGACTGGGATAGCTCGCTGCCGCCCGCCTTCCAGGTCTCGGGATAGTAGAGCTGCCCATCCACGGTGAAGCGCACGAACGCGTCTGCAGGGATGGCGCGCGCGGCCGTGTGCGGCAGCATGAAGGGCCCCGGCGCAATGCACAGCGGCTTGCCCTTGCGGTCGCGCTGCACCAGTTGCTCGGCGGGATCCACGGTAAGGTTGAGCGTCACGTTGATCAGGTGCAGCGGCGCCAGCATGGCGGGATCGTAGTAGGCGTTCAGGCTGAGCGAGTCGCCATCCTCGGGCTCCGCCACGCTGAGCCTGGCACGCTGGATGGCATGCTGCTGCGCGGGCCCGGCGCCGCTGCCGGGCATGAAGCGCTTGCCGTTGGAGCCCCCCAGGTAGGCCCGCGTGAGGCGGGCCGCGTAGAACGGCTGCAGGGTCGAGAGGTTAAGGAAACCGGCGAAGCGCCCGGCGATCAGCGTGAGCCCCAGCGCCAGCACGCTCAGCGTGCACAGTACCGGCGTGGTGTAGGCGTTGCCGAACACCATCCAGTCGAGCGGTTGGCCGCCGTTCCAGCGCACCCACAACACCAGCCACGACCACAGCATGAAGACCAGCAGCGCCACCAGCGCCGCGCCAATGCCGGCCAGCAAGGACACCGGCAGGCGCGACAGCCATGGATTGCCGCCGCCGGCGCCGCCTTTGCCGTCGACCAGGCCCGCGCCGTAGCGCACCAGCCAGACCAGGCCGCCCGCCATCGCCGCCGGACCGAGCGTGCCCCAGGGGTGGCCGGTGTTCTGCGTGTAGAGGTAGAAGGTACGCCCCACCGTGTCCGCCGCGCCCAGCGCCGCAAACCAGAGCGCCGCGCCGACACCGTTGCGCAACGCGCGCGTGGCGCGCACGCGATAGGCCTGCACGGTAGCCGGCTGCTCCCGGCACAGGGCGAAGCAGCAAGCCACGCCGAGCAAGGTCAGCACGGCCGCCGCCAGCAGCAGGCGAGGCAGCACCAGGCCCGGCGTCAGCCGGTTCAGCCATGCCGCCAGGCCCAGCATGGCCACGCCGGCCAGCGCGGCCAGGCGCGTGGCCGCGCTATCGAAGCGCAGCGCCGGCCGCGCCTCGCCGGCGTGCGGGTAGACCAGCCAGTAAGCCACGCCGGGCGGCACCGCGAACAGCAGCAGCGCGGCCAGCGGCAACCACAGCAGCTCGCTCCACCAGATTGCCAGGCCACCCTCGTTGAACACCTGGCGGGCATCGTGCAACAGGTCCATCTCGTGCCGGCCCAGGTCCAGCCAGTTGCCCACGGCGAGATGCCGGAGCAATGCCAGCACCGCCAGCAGCAATAGCAGCGCGCTGCCGATCACGTATTGCATGGCAAACCAGTTGCGCACCACCAGCGCGCCGGCGTAGAGCGCATCGCCGGCGCCGGTCGGCGTGAGATAGCGGCCGTTCTCGCGCAGCCACGCCACCGCTGCGCGCCCGGGATCCGCGACGTAGGAGGTCGAGGACCGGATACGCCCCGGCGGCTCCTGCTGCAGGGTACGGTAGGCAAGCGCCGCAGCCTCGGCCGGCGCGGTGCCGGGCTTCAACCGGCCTGGCACGAACAGGCTGCAGAAGAACGCGCCCAGGTAGCCACCGCCGCTGACCGTGGAGAGGTAGTCGAACTGGCCGAGCAGCGCGGTGGTGGCCGGCGGGGGCGCCGCCGTGGGCGCGTTCGGGCCATCGCCTTCCTGCACGGCATCTTGCAGGCGGACCTGGACGTTGTCCGGCGGGCCGTCCGGCGCAGCGTCCGGGGTGACCGCATGCAGCACCGGACCGGCCGGATCGGCTACCGGCGGCGGCGGCGCCTTGGCCAGCGCCTGCATCACCCCCAGGCAAAAGGTAGCGCTGCGGATGCCGCCGCCCGACAGGGCCAGCGCCCAGTGGCTGTCGCCGTCGCGCAAGCGCCTGGCAATACCGAGTTGCCGGCGGCGGCGCGCAATGCGGGCCAGTTCGTCTCCGGAAGCCTGGTCTTCGACTGGCATGCCGATCCTCCGTGGCAGATCCCCGCCCAAGTATAGGCGGCGCCACGGCGTGCCGAGGTGCTGGTGGCCGATACGGAGATGCTCAGCAAGCTGTTGCCGTGGAAGCGCCTGGAGCAAACCCGCGGCATCGTGGCGAGGAGGGTGGCCGCCGGGCCGATGTGCGGGCAGGGAGCAAACGCTATGGCGAGGTGGCGCTGCACCACGCGGTACTACGCGGGCCCGATCGTGGCCGTGGGCGATTGCCCGCAGACCCGCGACGGCCGGAGGCGGGATGTGCGCCAGGCCACACGCGGGCATTTTCAGCGGGCGCGCTTCGGTGTATGGTTGCGCTCCTGACGCAGTCCCTGCCTTTGCGGCCATTTTTTGCACCATGTCCAGCCTGAACGCCACCGACAACCCCGCGCTGTCCCGCTGCCTGTCCACCCTCGCCGCCTGCGCTGCCCTGGCCGCGCTGCCGGGCTGCGAACGCAATGAACCCGCTCCGGCAGCGCCTGTCGCCGCGTCGGCCTCGGGCCCCCAGGCGGCGCGGGCCGACGACGCCGCGCAGCCGGACGATGCCCCTGCCTTCGCACCCGCGCCGCTGACCCGCCCGCTGGTGGCCCTGCGCGGGCTGACCAGCATGGCGGATGTCCAGGCGGCCTGGGGCAAGCCGCCCAACATCACGGCCAACCAGGAAGAATGCGGTACCGCGCTCGACGAAGAGCACCTGATGGACTATCGCTACCCGGATGCGCTGATCGAGGTGGGCCGCAGCGGCGACGCCGTGATCCGTGCCCTGCATGGCATCCCGGACGGGCTGACGCTGCGGCTCGAAGGGCATGACATCACCGGCGCCTCGACGCTGGCGCAGCTCAACGCGGCCTTGCGCAAGAACCCGCACTGGAAGATGGCCGAAGCACCCGGCAAGGTACGCAGCCCCGCCGACCGCGACGAGGGGGACCCCCTCGAACAGCTCGCCTACACCACGCTCTACACGCTGGACGGCGACGGCGACCAGTACCGCCTCTACTTCCTGGGCGAGCGTCTGGTGGGCTACGCTTACTGGGTCGGCTGCTGACGCGCTGGCGCGGCAGCGTCTGCTGGCAGGTTTGCGCCCCCGCGCCAGGTCAGAGGAGCGGGCCGGGGCCCTTCACGCGTGGCGCCAGCGCCGCGGCAGCCTCCGGGCCGGAAGCCGTATGGGGCGCGACACCGTGCAGCCGCTTCCATTCGTCGAAGCCGCCGGCCAGCGCCCAGGTGTTGGCATAGCCGGCGGATTTCAGCCGCTCCGCCAGGATCGCGGCCGACACTTCATTCGGGCATGCGCAGTAGACCACGATCTCGGTGGTGACCGGATGCGCCGACAGCAGATCCAGCGGCGCGTTCAGGTCGACGGCCAACGCGCCAGGGATCCGCTCGGCCACCTCGCTGCGCACGTCGAGCACCAGCGGGAAGCGGTCGCCAAGCCGGCGCTCCTCCAGTTCGCCCACCGACATGCGGGGCACGCGGCGGGTGCGGCGCAGCAGGCGCACACGGCGCACGAACTTCCACGCGACAAAGGCGGCAAAGGCCGCCGCCACCACCGTCACGGCCATTGGTCCATACGTGCTGAAGGCACGCAGGATGACTTCGACGAAATCGGTGAACACGACGCCGATCAGCAAGGCGCCGCCGGCCCACACCAGCGCGCCGAGGGCATCGTAGAACAGGAAGAGCGGAAATGGCGTAGCCGTCATGCCGGCCATGGCGGTGGACAGCGCGCCGGCGCCCGGCAGCAGCTTGGCGAACACCAGCGAGCGCGGACCCACGCGCAGGTACAGCGACTGGGTCTGGCGGATGCAGCTGTCGGGCGAGATCGAGACGCGGCAGATGGTGCGCAGCATGGGCTGGCCAAGCCGCTTGCCGGCGAAATACCACGCCGTGTCGGCAATCAGGCAGGCCAGGATGACCGCCGCCAGCACCGCGCCGAGTTCCGGGCCGCCCTCGCGCATGCCGAGCGCGCCGGCCACCAGCAGCATGGGAACGGCCGGCACCGGCAGTCCGGCCTGCTCGGCCAGCACATTGAGAAACACGAGCATCACGCCGTGACTCTCCAGCAAGGACTGCAATTCACCCACACCCGTCTCCCGCGCCTTCGCATGTTCCGCCCGGTCGAGGTATCCGGCGCGGGCACAACGCCCCACGCCGACGGGCATAGGCCATAGTGTGCCACCAGGCCAGTCCGGCGCAGCGTGCCATCTTGCACGGGAGCATCAAATTCCGTGAACGAACAGGCGAGCCCCATCGCGATGCCGCGCGCGCGACGCGCGCAGGCACTCAGCGCGGCTTGCGGTACTCGTTCTCGATCCAGTCGGCAGCGCTGGCCTTGCTCAGCTTGAAGCCAGGCGAAACCCGCACCTGGGCCAGTTCAGCGCCGTTCTCGTCGCTCGCGCTCAATACCGCGTAGGGATTGTCCTCGTCGGGCACGATGTCCAGCGCCACGCTGATGCGGGCTGTGTCCGTGTCCACTATCACGCTCTTGTGCAGCATGGCGTGCAACTGCTGCTCGTGGCGGCGCAGCACCTCCGAGGCGGTCTTGACCAGCGTGGAGAATGCGTTGGCATCGAGCGGCTTGGGATTCTTCTTGTCGCGGCCCATGGTCCAGGGGCCGACCAGGGCGGGCTCTGGCTCGCCGTCCTTGATCATGGCCACCGCCCAGCCGTCATCGTCCTCGTTCTTGATCACGCGGGCGGTCCAGCCATCGGCCCGCCACAGGCGGGGTTCCTGGATCTTCTCCACGGTTTCCCCGGCGGCATCCGGGTCGTCGGCGTCGGGGGAAAGGTCAGGCTGGTCGGTCATGGCTGGATTCGCTTCGGGGAATTCGGGAATGCGCGGAACACCGCGGGTGCCGCCATGGGCCCGCCGCGCGATGCAGGGGCAGCGGCCTGCGGGCGGCGGCAGACAAGGGGGCGATTTTACCCGCCCCGGCGCGGGGCGGGCGCGAGTGGCGTACGGCCCACTATCGCCCCCGGTATTCAATGCACGAATCCCCCCA
>NZ_JARJLM010000006.1 GCF_029335485.1 Cupriavidus basilensis | reverse complement strand
TAGGACATTCATCCCTGAATTGCGAGGTATGACCATGCAACCGCTTCAACTCACCCTCAAGGGCTTTCGCGGCATCCGCGACGGACTGGGGCGCGACACGCTCACGCTGGACTTCGAGCGGCTGGCCGATGGCGCTGCCCTGGTGGCCATTGCCGGCGCGAATGGCCGGGGCAAGACCACCGTGATCGACAACATGCACCCGTATCTCACCATGCCTTCGCGCGCCGCGCAGGCCGGGCCGGGCGGGTTTTCCTACTATGACCATGTCTACCTTCCCGAGAACGAAAAGGACCTGATCTGGGCTCATGGCGGGCTCAGCTACCGATCCCAGGTTGTGGTTCGGCTCAACGGCCGGCGACGGACCGAGGCCTTCCTTTTCGAACTCGCCGGCGATGGTGCCTGGAAGCCCGTGGTGCTGGACGATGGGACGGTGGCGGATGGGAAGGTGGACGGTTACGCACGCTGCGTCGAGGCCATCTGCGGCAGTGCCGATACCTTCTTCACCTCCGTGTTTGCGGCCCAAGGCAAGCGGCAACTGAGCGGCTACCGCAACGCCGAGATCAAGACCCTGCTGGCCGACCTGCTGGGGCAGGAGGAGATCCAGGCGCTGGGACGCAAGGCGGCGGAGACGGCGCGGCTGCTCAGGGCGGCCTTCGCGGCCATCCGTCAGGAGCAGGCAGGCCTGGCCGACGAGACCAGACGCGTCGACGAGGAACGCCGCCGGCTCGCTGGCGCCGGCGAGCGCGTGCGCCTCGGCATGACGGCGCGGCAGGTGGCGCAGGGCGCGCTGGAAGAATGCCGCACCCGCTGCGCTCGGCTGTCTGCGGAGGCCGACCAGTCGCGGGCCACCGAGGCGCGCCGCACGCAGCTGCAGGGTGAATGCCGCTCCGTGATCCGGGCGGGCAAGCAGGCCATCGAAGCCTTGAAGGCCCAGGAACAGACGGAAGCGCAGCGCCTGACACGGTTGGAGCAGCGCATCGCGCAACGGCATGCCCAGGCGCGCAACCGTCGGCAGGTCTTGGAGCACCAGCGGCGGCAATGCCTGGCGGTGCTGGATGCGGAGGCCGTGGTGACAAGGGCGGCGCGGCTTCGGACCTTGGCGGAATACGTGGCGGGTCAGCGCCTTGCGCGGGTTGACGGTGCGCGGCAGCGGGTCGCGCAGCTGACCCAGGTCCAGGCCGCGGAGCGTGCGGCCGCGCTGAAACTTGTCGCCATCGAGCGCGAAGCAGGACAGGCCGCGCTCAAGGCGGATGAACTGGCGCGGCGCTTCGGGCTGACCGAGGAAGTGCCGTGTGCCGGCACGGATCTGCAAGGGTGCTGCAAGCTGTTGGGCGATGCGCGCGAAGCGCAGGCCCTGCTGCCCAGCGCGCAGGGCGCGATCCGGCGCTTTGCGCGGGACCGGATGGTGGCTCAGCAGGAGCGGGAAGCCTCGCAGCGCCAACTCGTATCGCTGGCGGATGCACCAACGGCCTTGCTGCAGGCCGAGCGTCGGGCCAAGGGGGCGCGGGAACGGGCGTCGCGACTGGCCCTGCTGGCGGCCCAGGCCGGAGAAATGCACCGGACGCGGGCGGCGCTGGCTGAACTGGAACGCGAACTCGCGGCGATCGGGCCGCGGGATGCCGACGGGCAGGCGCCGGCGGAGACCGCCGACGAGCTTGCCGAACGCCAGCAGGTAGAAGCCGGGCGCCGGGCTATCGCGTGCCAACGAGAACAGCAGGCCAAACACTACCGGGCTACCCTGGATCGGTTGGAGCAGGCCTTGTTGGCATTGCCGCCTCCCTTCGACGATCAAGCGTTGGCGCAGGCCCAGTCGGCGATGGCGTCGGCAGCCCAGGTGCTCGCGGCTGCCGAACAGGCTCATCTGCGTGCCGTCCAGGATGCCGAAGCCCTGAGCGCCCTGGGGCGCCAAGCCGACGCGCTGACCGGTCGGCAGGCCCAAGTCGCAGGGCGCATGGCGCGGATCGAGACCGAGCTGGGCGCCTGGAACCTGTTTGCCAAATGCATGAGCAACGACGGCCTGATCGCGCTGGCCATCGATGACGCGGGCCCGGCCCTGTCGGGGCTGTCGAATGACCTGCTGCTGGCCTGCTATGGGCCGCGCTTCACGGTGTCCATCCAGACCCTCGTGGAGACGGCCAAGGGCGATCAGAAAGAGGGCTTCGACATCATCGTCTACGACGGCGAGACCGGGGAAAGCAAGAGCATCGGTTTGATGAGCGGAGGCGAGAAGACCTTCATCGAGGCCTGTTTGACGCGGGCGATTGCGCTCTATCTGGCGAGGCACACCGGCCGCGGCTACAGCACGATCTTCACGGACGAGGCCGACGGCGCGCTCGATTCGCAGCGCAAGCGCATGTTCATGGCGATGAAGCGAGAGGTGCTGCGCCTCGGTGGCTACGAACGTGAGTTCTTCGTGTCGCAGACGCCGGAGCTGGTGGAACTAGCCGATGCCGTGATCGACCTCACCGCGATGAGTGCGCCTGGCGTATGAGTGGGCTGACGGTCGGAACCGCGGAATCGCCAGGGCGGGGCCATTGTCGTCCGGCCGCCGTCCTTCCGGAGCCGATGGCGCTCCTGGACGCGGCGGCGCCGGACGATGGCTTGTCAGCAGCCCAAATTAATCCGATCGAAGATCGGCAGTCCATCGATCAACTCGGCTTCCGGGTCGAATTTCAGCCAAACCACGCCGGCGAGTTCCGCGACCTCGAAGATCGTCGCCAGGCCCGGCTCGTCGGGAGTGCGGTAGCACAGGGTCCCCACATAGACACAGCCGCCTAATTCGTTGGGGTAGGCATTGACCGAGAGATCGTCGTTCGCCAGCTTCAAGCGGGTGTTCGGCGTCAGATGGCGGGTGGACAGGGCTACCAGGAATTCGGCCTGCTCACGCAGGCGGCTCGCGGTGCTTGCTTCCATGAGTGGCGCCTCCTTTCAAGGGCAATAGTGACTCATGCAGGCGGCGAGCCGCAGCGCAACCCATACTGCGATCTCGACATCCCCAACGACAGCCCGGCGTCCTCCAATACCTGGAGGCGCCGGTCACGACATTGTTCAGCATCCTGTAACCTGCGGCCTCTACAGTAAGCCACATTCGGCAAAAGAGACCACCTCGTCGCCGCTGACCACAAAGTGGTCGATGAGTCGCACGTCCACCAATGCCAGGGCACTGCGCAGGGTTTGCGTGAGTACTTCGTCTGCCCGGCTCGGCCGCGGCTGGCCGCTTGAGGGGTGATTGTGCGCGATCGCGATCGCAGCCGCGTTGTGGGCCAGTGCGCTCTTGATCACTTCGCGTGGATAGACCGAAGTTTGGGTCAGCGTCCCGCGAAACAGCTCCTCCATATCGATGACCCGATGGCGGCAGTCGAGGTAGACCACCAGGAAGATTTCGTGCTCGAGGCCGGCGCAACGCAGGCGCAGCCAGTCGCGCAAGGCCTGTGGCGAGGACATGATCGGACTGTCACGCAGATCCTCGTGCAGATCGCGCAAGAGCAGTTCTCTGGCGACGCCGAGGCGGTGGGCAAGGATTTGTTGAACTGCGGTATCGGTGGGCTGGAGGGCCTGCAGTTCGCCAACGTAGGATGTCTCGATACCGACAGAGGGCGCCAGCAGCTCGCGGACGAGTTCGGCCCGGGAAACGGTGGAATAGTCCATGGTGTTCTCCTGTGATGGCAGCGGGAACACGCGATCCCGCAGGGATGGTGTCCCGACGGGAATGGAGGCCGGCAGGCGGCCTGGAAATGGATGGCAGCTGCAAGCCGCCACCTTGGCATTGCGTCAATGCAATGACGGCAATCAGATCCCTGATCGACTACAAAATCGCACTGTAGTGAGACTGGATTCGGGTCCAATCGCAGCAGAAATATCTTTTGAGAATCGCTTGTCAAATACGCGACACGCGTCGTGAATGGGTTCAAGATGGCCAGCGAAATCGATTGGATACAAGGCCATGCTTCGCCTCGGCAACCACGTACGCCTGACCCGCAGGGAGATCGAGCGCTTCCATGAAATCACCGACTTCGAGCCGGCCGGAATTCGCACGCTCGCCGATCTGGACGCTTATATCGCCCGGTGCAAGGCGCACTACTGGGGCGCGTCGAGGGAGACACGGTTCCTGCACTGGCTCATTGACGAGGAGTACGCCCAATGCTGGCGTCCACCTGAGCCCAGGGCGCGTGTCGGACATCCTACCAACCGGAAATCAGCTCCATAGATCCCTGCAGCCGCGATCGGAGAAGGTCGCGCGCCACACGCACCACCGAGTAGGGCGGGCGCGGGCGTCGACGGCTTCGATGTCCCGTGACCCGGGACATACCAGGCGGCTTGCGGGCCGGGTGTCACTTGCTCAGGCGGTTGCCCGTGACGACGGCGCGGGGCTGGTCGCTAGCGCGTCGGCTTGAGGCTCCGCCTGCTGCTGGTCGAAGGCTGTTCGCTTGGCCGCGAACTCCCGCTTGGGCGCCAAGCGTCGTGTCTGCGCTTGGGCAGGCTCGGGCATGGCTTCAGGCAGGCATTCGGCAGCCAGTTCGGCACCGCGTTCGAACCGTCGGCGCGTCAGACGCGGGAACTGTATGAACAGTGCGCTGAACATCGACCGGACAAACTGCCCGACCCGTTTGTTGCGGGCTTGGCGTGCCTTGGCTTCGCGCAGACTCTCCTTGCAGCACAGATAGAGCGCCAGGTGCTGGCGCTTCATCTCCGGGTCTGCATCGAGCTGGGACAGCACCTCCGCCGCGATGGACGCATCGCTGCGCACGCGTCGGTAGAAGCCGACCCAGGCTTTCTCTTCCTCGGTGTCGACGCTGGCGCGTCGGGAGCGAGGGCGAGTTTTCTCCAAGGACATGGTGTTTCTCCAGTAAATTGGAGGCCACACCAGTCCCCCGCGAGGAGGTGGTGGACTCTCACGGGTTGAAGGAAAGCATGCGCCAGCTATGCTAAGCACACACACGACAAGGGCCTCCCACACATGCTCCGTGCAGGCGACACGCGACGGTTCACGCCCGACGAAATCGAGGGCTTCCGAAAACTCGGACTCGACTTCGACAGGGCGCGAACACGGGACGACATCGCACTCGCATTGACACAGTGGGCCGATGCGGTGAACGATGGACGTCCCGATCTGCTGGAAAAGATCGCCATGGCCATGGCGAAGGCCAAGGGCGTCCCGCTACCCGCACACTTGACGCGGGTGCGCTGACACGCTGGCCTGACCGATGCCTTCGGCGATGCGCCGGCGGTAGAGGCCGATCGGCATGATCAGGCCGCTTCCGCGCACGGCTCGGAGGCGGTGCCGGAACGTCGATCAACGTCAGGCAGCGGCTTCAGCAACGCGGGAACGACCGATACATGGGCCACGGGCGGCCGGGCATGCCCGGAACCTCCCAACAGCACAGCAATCGGACGCGACGCGTTGAACTCAGGGTTTGCGAACATGGTGTTCTCCTTCAGGAATGAATGGGAACACCCATCCCTGGCGGGGAACTTGGGGTTCCCCGCCAGGGATGCTCTGCCGGAGGGCAGGGCGGCTCGGCACGCGTCGGTTGACGCGCGATATGAAGGCTCCCACGTCTGGCGAAGCGGAGCCCTCGGATCGTTGCCGCTCGACCCGTGGGGCGTGCGGCAAGGACAGGACTCAGCCAGGTGGCAGAGCCCAACACAAGGTCACGGAAAGGACCTGACCCGACGGAGGCCGGATCGCTCAAAGGCAGGTAACGACTGCGACGCCAGCGAAGCTGGACTTCAGGGCAGCCGAAGCGGCCGATGAAGGCTGCGCGGACGCGATGTCCACAAGTAGCGTTTGGAGTATCGCCTGCCGGTGCGTCCGCGCCAAGACGGCATTGACGATTGCCACACGCAACTGACCGGTTTACATGTGCGAAGACGGGTCAATGACGGTGCACCGCGGATTGTGCGAGCACGGCACGCGCAGCGGACCGGATCAAGGCCTCTGGGCTTCTCGCTGGTGCCGTGGAAGCCGGTGATCGAACAGCGGCTGGAGCAGCAGATTGCCGCGACGGTGAGCGGCAGTGGGGTGTCATGAGCAATGGGGCGGCAGCGCGGGCCATCCGTGGGGTGACGATCGAGCGATGCCTACCAGCAAAGCACAGCAAAGGCGCTTGGTGCTGGTCCGAAATGGGAGCCGCTACTTCGCGTCATAAGCGGATTGCGCCTGCCTGACCTGTTCCCAGTTGGCCTTGGCCCAATCGACCAGTCCCTGCGTCGGGAGCAGGAGGCTCCGTCCGAGGTCTGTCATCTCGTACTCGACACGGGGCGGCACTTCGGGAAATACCTCGCGAATCGCCAGACCATCGCGTTCGAGATTCCTCAGGGTCAAGGAGAGCATTCGCTGCGAAATCCCAGGCACCGCGCGTTCGAGCTGGGAAAAGCGGGCGCGCCCACCGAGCAGGTCTAGCGACAGCACCACGAAGATCGTCCACTTGTCGCCGATCTTCGTCAGCAGCTCCCGGACCGCCATCGGGTCCGAGCTTTTGCAGATGGCGGCGGGGTCCAATTGACCTGACTTGCTCGGCTTCTTCATCACTTACCTCGGTGTTAGCGACTGATCTTAAAGTGCCTTCTTCTTCGGAACAAGCTTCCTGTTTATATTTAACTCTCATTTCGTAAGCAACTACGCAAAACGCGAAAGGAGTCTGGAATGCCTAAGCCGAAATACGCTGCCTTCAACCCCGCTGCCCCTTACTTCGATCTGGTTCGAGAGGCGCTAGGTGATCTTGTCGATGGCGAACACTTCTTCGATGTCGTCACCGACAACACCGTCTACGAGGTTCTCTATGACGTCCCCGGTTGGCCTCGCGTCATTCGGGGCCGCACCGACCTGATGACTGCGTTCAGGGGCTACGTCGACAACATCGCTCTGCAATCCGCCGATCAACTGGTTGTCCACCAGACGGAGGGAGGTCGTGTCGTCGTCATCGAATACGGGGTTCACGGAATCATCCTCGCGACGGACGTGAAATACGACAACCGCTTCTGCTCCATCATCAGGATCGAGAACCGGAAGGTCGCGCACTGGAGGGACTACATGGACTCTCTTGCAGCCTGGAACGCATTGACCGCGCGGGCTCGCCCTGCGGCCAACTCCCAGGAGGTGTCGCGATGAACACCATCCTTTTCATCGAAGCCAGCCCGAGAGGGAAGGCTTCCGCAAGCCGATCGGTCTCTGACACGCTTGCCGCGCGGCTCACCGATCTCTATCCGTCGGCCAAGCTGATACGGCGCAATCTGGCCGCCGAGCATCTTCCCCATCTGGACGACACCACGCTTCGGGCCATCTCGACGAAGGACGCAGACGAGGCGGAACGGCTGAAGGAGGCGGCCCGGCAGTCGGATCAACTGATTGACGAGCTTTTGGAGTCCGATCTTCTGGTGATCGCAACGCCGATGTGGAATTTCGGGATCCCTTCGGCCCTCAAAGCCTGGATCGACCTCGTCGTGCGGCCGGGCAGAACCTTCCAGTACGCCGACAGCGGTGTCCTGGGGCTGGCAAAGGACAAGAAGGCTATCCTAGTCTTGGCTTCCGGCGGCGTGTTCACGAGTGGCCCGTGGCGCCCGTGGGATTTCGTTGAGCCTTACCTGCGCCAGATCCTGGGCTTCATCGGCATCGTGGATGTGCAGACGGTTCGGGCCGAAGGCATGAACATCCCCGATTTGGCTATCGGCGCGGTGCCGAGGGCCAACAAGGCCGTCGAGGAGCTGGCTTTATAGGGATCGTTCCCGTCAATGAAGCTGCACCGTCTGCAGTAATTGCTCATCCCCGACGATCCTCGGCTAACGGGATTCATGTGGCCGAGGGCTGGCAATGTTCAATGCAAGCGAGCGTAGTGACTTGGCGGTTGGCCGACATACCGACTAAATGCGGTGCTGAACGCGCTTGCTGATCCATAACCTACTCGTTCGGCGACTGTTGCGATTCCAACATCACCCTTCCGGAGCAGATCTTTGGCGATAGCCATGCGCCACGCCAGCAGGTACTCCATTGGAGGCAGTCCCACGGCGCATGTGAATCGCTCGAAGAATGCGGACCGTGACAGTGCGGCCTTCTTTGCGAGTTCCTCCACTGTCCAAGACCGGGAGGGATCACCGTGCATGAGTCGCATCGCTGTCGCGAGCCTGGTATCAGCCAACCCGCGAAGCAGCCCCGCGGGCGTATCTGTTTCGGCCATTGAGCGCAGCGCTTCGACAAGCAGAACCTCCACTAGCCTGACGAGGACATGATCGCGCCCCGGGCGCTGCTCCAAGGACTCTTCTCTGACGAGCTGCACTAGGGTGGAGAGCCGCTCCACACCGCGCACATGCAATAGCACAGGCAATAGTGATACCAGCAACGCAGCATCCGGAGAATCAAACAGAAAGTACCCGCCGAGCATGCGTACATCAGGTCGGCCACCGCGTCTTCCGTGGCGGACCTCACCCGTCGGAGAAAGCATCGTCTTCGGATTGATCTGTTCAGGCGTCACGGGCTCGAACCCGGTCATGGTGAAGCCGGGTGTTGCAGGCATGAGCACGAAGTCTCCCGCCTTGAGCGTGATGGATTCCTGCCCATCGACCGTCAGAAGACAGCTGCCTTCGAGGACAGTGCAGAAGCTTGGCTGCTCGAAGGCAGAGTAGCGAACGCCCCACCGACCAGCTCCGCTGATGAGCTTGCTGAACACAGTCCGAGGTCGGAGCAAGGTGATGACCTCAGATAGCGGATCGACCATGTCTGGACTCTGGATAATGAAATGTGGACTAAAAATTATAGTCAGTCCTGATCCTAATGGCTATCGTTACGTCACCCCTAACCACTGAGGAAAGCCATCATGAACACAGTACTCGTCACGGGTTGCTCATCCGGCTATGGCCTGGAAACCGCCCGCCACTTCCATTCAAGGGGCTGGAACGTGATCGCCACCATGCGTATCCCACGTGAAGACATCCTGCCCCATTCGGACCGCTTGCGCGTGCTTGCGCTGGACGTGACCAAGCCCGAGAGCATTGCCGCTGCGATCAAGGCGGCTGGCCCCATCGATGTGCTCGTCAACAACGCAGGCATTGGTGTTGTCGGCGCGTTTGAGGCTACGTCGATGGCCACGACCCGCGAGGTGTTCGAGACCAATACCTTCGGTGTCATGGCGATGATGCAGGCGGTCGTACCCCAATTCCGAGAGCGCAAGTCCGGCGTGATCGTGAACGTGACTTCCAGCGTGACGCTGGCGGCGATGCCGTTGGCTGGCGTCTATACGGCCAGCAAGACAGCGATCGAAGGACTCACTGGCTCGGTGGCGTTCGAGCTTGCTGCCTTCAACATCCGCGTCAAGCTGGTCGAGCCGGGCTATGGCCCCACGACTCGCTTCACCGAAAACGGAAGCACCCGCATGCAGGGGTTGATTCCCCAAGCCTACATGGCGTTCGCCGAGCCTATCTTCGCTGCGTTTGCCAAGCCAGCTACGGTGACAACGGGGGCTGACGTGGCCGAAGTAGTGTGGCAGGCGGCGAACGATACGTCGGAGCAGCTTCATTTTGCGGCCGGTCCGGATGCCGTTGCTCTTGCCACGGCGAAGTAGATTGGATCGGAACAGATCTCGCTGCTTCAGGGCCTCTTGCCGAGCGCGCTCGATAAGGGCGCGTGGGTACGCATCCTACGACGTAGCAGGGTGCATTGCTGACGCGCCCCGTGCAACATCGATTCTGGCTATTACGACATGCGTGAAGTGTCAGCATGCCGCGGAGCGCGCGAATTCATGTGACTTGTGTTGCTTCGCACGGCCCAGGCTTTGCGCGACGGCGCAATGCACACTGCCAAAACAAAACCCCCACAGCCTTTCGGCCATGGGGGTGAAATGGATCAAGCGACTTGCCGCATCTCTTCGGCGTCAACCTTTGTGCTGCCGGCCTCGTCCTTGTCCAGGTCGAGCTGCTTGAGCAACTCGCGCTGGCGGATCAGCAGATCGGTCAGACGGCTTTCGTGCTCGAAGGTCCGTGCCAATTCCAGCCGCAGGTCTTCCAGCCGCTTGCGGCGGGTGACCAACTGTGCCACGGCATCTGCGTGCTGTTTGCCCACCGACTCCAGCGCGCCGAGCAGGGCCGCCACCAGCGCCGGACCCGTTTGATAGGGCTCGGCGTTGTACAGGCAGTGGCCCGCCAGGTACAGGTTGGGGGTCTCTTCGCCGCGCGCGGCCAGGATGCCCAGATCGAAGCCGCCGCAGCGGCCGACAATCCTCTCGATCATGCGGCTCGCCGTGCGCACTTCTTCCTTTGCAGCCTTCACCAGGCCGCGCATCGCCTCGCCCACTGCATCGGGGCCGACGATCCTGCGGCCGGACAGATCGATCGTGATGCCCTGCATGGTCTGCGGTTCGATGCGGGCCACGTCATGCGCATGTAGCGCGATCCGCTTCTCCAGCGACTCGATCATCATCGGCAGCCGGCCCACTTCGCTTTCGTTGGCATAGCGCTGGTTGCGCCACACCGAGAACAGCGTCGATAGCATGGCCACCTCCGCGTCGATCCCGGCCTTCTCGATCACCAGCGGATTGCCCGACGCCAAGGCCTTGACCTCGGCATAGGACAACGCCGCCAGCTCCACATCCTCCAGCGACCGGATGCCCTTGTCGCCCTTCATCACCTGGGCGATGAAACGCGCTTTGGTCTCCAGCGTCTGCCACATGTAACTGTCAAATGACCCTTCCGTCACATACCGGAAGATCTCCACCTCCTCACATTCATTGCCCTGGCGCAGGATGCGCCCTTCGCGCTGTTCGACGTCGCAGGGACGCCAGGGCGCATCGAGGTGATGCAGGGCCACCAGGCGCGTCTGCACATTGGTGCCGACGCCCATCTTGGCCGTCGACCCCAGCAGCACCCGCACTCGGCCTTCCCGCACAGCCTTGAACAACGTGGCCTTCTGGACGTCGGTCTCGGCGTCATGGACGACGGCGATCGCCTTGTCGGGGATGCCGGCATCGATCAAACGCTTCCGCAGGTCGTCGTAGACGCTGAAGGCCTTGCCGCCCTTGGACGAGGACAGGTCGCAGAACACCAACTGCGCACCGCGGAAATCCATCGTACGCTGCCAGATGGCATGTATCTCGCGTACACAGGCGGCCACCTTGCCGTTCTCGTCGAAGCGCGCCAGCGGCGCCACCAGCCGGAAATCCAGCGCGGCCTTGCGGCCGTCGGTGGTGATCGCCAGCATGTTGTCTTCATTCGGCTTCACGTGGCCGTTGCGGATGGCCTCGGCGCGTTCGACCAGCGTTTGCACGAAGGCCTTGAGCGAGGCGCTGGCCGGGCAGGCCACGATGCGTGGTTTGCCGCCGCGCAGTTTCGGCACCGGCAGGGCCAGCATCGCGGCCGTGCGGATGTCGGCCACTTCGCCGAACACGGCCATCAGCTCGGGCACGTTGATGAAGCGTGCGAAGCGCGTGTGCATGCGGTAGCCGCTGCCGTCCGGCGCGATCTCCAGCGCCGTGACGCTCTCGCCGAACGTGGCGGCCCAGGCGTCGAACTGTTGCAGCCCAAGCTCCTCCAGCCGGTTGGGCTGCAGGTAGCGCATCATGGTATGGATCTCGGCCATGGTGTTGGCCACCGGCGTCGCGGTCGCGAACACCACGCCGCGCTGCGCATGCCCGTGCAGCTGCATGGTGTAACGCGTCTTCAGGAACAGATCGAAGGCGCGCTCCGAGCTCGTCATCGGCAAGCCCGCCACCCGCGTCATCTTGGTGAACCGGTAGAGGTTCTTGTGCAGGTGGGCCTCGTCCACGAACAAGGCATCGATGCCCAGCAGCTCCCAGGTCAGCAAGTTGTCCTTCTTCTGGTCGGCCGACAGCTTCTCGAGCCGCACCTTCCAGTTTTTTTTCATCGCCTCGAGCTGCTTGACGATCCGGTTGGACCGATCGTTAGCCTTCTCGGCGCGCACCGCCATCTCTAGCTCATGGATGATCTCCTTGATGAATCGCTCAGTGAATTGCGGCGACATCTTGATGCGCTCGAAACTCGAGTGCGTGATGACCACCGCGTCCCAATCGCCCGTGGCGATGCGTGACACTAGCTCGCGCCGGCGATCGCCTTCCAGGTCCTCCTTCGTGGCCATCAGCACCGACGCGTTGGGGTAGAGCCGAACGAACTCCGCGGTGTACTGGGCCAGCATGTGGTTGGGGACCACATGGCAGGGCTTGCTCACGAACCCCAGTCGGCGCAGCTCCATGCTGGCGATGACACACACCGCCGTCTTGCCGGCCCCGACGACATGGAAGAGCCCCGTGTTGCCGGACTGCACGACGCGCCACACCGAGTCCAACTGGTGCGGGTGCAGCGCAAAGCAGTGCGAGAAGCCCGGCAGCTTCAGGTGTGAACCGTCGAAGCAGCGAGGACGTGTCGCGTTGAACAGGTCGTTGTAGATCCTGCACAGTTTCTCGCGCCGCGCCGTGTCCTCGAAGGCCCAGCCGGCGAACCGTTCCTTGATCAGGCCCAGCTTCTCGCGGGCGGCCAGCGTCTCGTCAGGATTGACGAAGTACCGGTCGGTTTCCGGATCGCGATCCCGTACGGTGGGAACCTGCACGTTGAGCGCGCATTGCACGAGCTCGATCGCGTTCATGCGTGAGGTGCCGAATTCCTGCGTCACCTTCACGTTCTGGCGGGCAGCCCACTCGCTGTAGGTCACCGACCAGGCGCCCGCTTCGGCCGAGTAGCCGACCTGCGTATCCTGCAGGCCCAGCACCTCCTGGATGAAAGCCTCGACGTCGATCGCCGGGATCCATACCGCGCCCAGGCGCGGTTCGATCGCCGCCGGCAGCAAGTCCTCCGGCTGCACCTGTTCCAGCGCGTCGATGTTGCGCTGGTAGGTACTGCCGGACAGCACCGCCTGCTTGAGCTTCGCTTTCACGTTGCCCGACAGGTACTCGTCGGCGGTCTTCCATTCGGCATCCGCCGGATCGCGGAAGATGTGACCCGCCTCTGCCAGGGCCGCCAGTACCGCGGATTCGGGGGCCGACAGCAAGCCGGCCATGTAGGCCGGATCGACCCGGCCGCGCCATTGGACGGAGGCCGCCAAGGCTTCGACGGGATCGCCGGCCGTGCTGGGTTCGACGACCCGGCTCAGCGTGCGCCGTGAGAACAGCGCCGCCTTGCGCGCGGTATCCGACTCTTCGTCGTAGTGCTCCAGCGACAGCAGCAGCGGATAGTCCGGGTCGCGCCGGAAGGCCAGCGCATTGGCACGCGTGGACAGGCAGCCGTACTTCGCGACGAAGCGGTCATAGGTCCCGTTGAGCATGGCCCGCAGCTGAGCCAGCCGACCGTCGGCGTCGTCCGCCAACTGCGCGTCGAGCAGGGCCCGGGCGTGTTCGCGGATGGCGCACATCCCGGTGACCCGGGCGCGCTGCGTCGCGTTGAGCTGGTCATGGACATCGACCATCTCGCTGCCCTCGACCCGGTGCACCCGCCCCTGGTGGAGGCGGTAGCTGCCGGGCCGCGCGCCGGTCTCGGCTGGAACAACGACCCGCAAGGACGCGGGTTTGTGGACGGCCGGCTGATAGACGCCGGCCGGCAGCAGGACGATGCGCTCGCGCAGCGCGGGCTTGAGGTCGCCCTCGAACACGGCCACCGGCACTTCGTCATAGCCATTGCTTTCGTGCCGGATGCGGCCGATGCAGAACTGCGGGTGCTCGGCGTACCAGGCGTTGATCGGCAGGTAGCGCTCGTAGCAGCGCGGGTGCCGCAAACTGTCGGGCACCGCTCCCAGCTTCAGCCAGTTCGCTTCGACTGTCTCCGCCCGCTGCCGCTTGCGCAGGAACAGGATGTCAGTCTGCACCTCGGTGCCGGCGAGCCCCGAGAACGCGCCCTTGGGCAGCCGGATGGCACCCAGCAGATGCGCCTGCGAAGCGATGTACTCGCGTACCGCGTCGTACTGCGCATCCATCGTGTGGCTGCTGGTGATGAAACACACCATGCCACCGGGCCGCACCAGGTCGAGCGCGCGGCCGAAGAAGTAATTGTGGATGCTGAAGCGGGCATAGGCCCGATTGCCCAGGTCGGCGACCTTGTACTTGCCGAACGGAACGTTGCCGATCACCAGGTCGAACCAGTGGTCGGGTAGGGCGGTTTTCTCGAACGGAGAGATCCGCACGTCGACGCCGCCGGGCTCGTAGAGCGCCTTGAGCAGGCGACCGGCAAGCCGATCGATCTCGACGGCCGTAACGCTGCTGCGCTCGGCCAGTCCGCGCGGCATGGCGCCGATGAAATGGCCGATGCCAGCCGCGGGTTCGAGGATGCGCCCGCCACTGAAGCCGAAACGCTCGACCGCCTGCCACATCGCCTCGATCACGTGGACCTCGGTGTAGTGGCTGTTGTTGACCGACGATCGCGCCGACTCGTAGTCCTCGGCGCCGAGCAGTGCCTGCAGACGGCGCGCACGTTCCACCCAGGCAGGATCGTCGCCGTCGAGGTTGAACGCGGCGGGCAGGCCGCCCCATCCGGTGTAACGTAGCAGGCACTTTCGCTCGTCCGGCAACAGCGCGCGGGGTTCGGATTCCTGATTCCGCAGCAGTTCGATGGCGGCGATGTTGGTTTCGAACTTCGCCACCGCGCCGCCGAGATCGGCCAAGGCACAAGCCTCCAGGAGCGGCCAGAGCTCCCGCGTACCCGTTTCTGCGTGGGTGTTGACGCGCCAACTCGCCCGGGCAGCGACCGCAGGCGACTCCGGGAGCGTGGTCGTCTCGCTGCTTTCGTGCGCGTTGACATTGACGCGAGGCGGGCCTCCGAAGAGGTCGGGTGGCTCAGGGGTTGGGGAAGGCGCCGTCGCCGGTTGTGGCGCGGCGATGAGGGCTAGGCCATCCGGCTCAAAGCCGGGCAGCCAGAGAGAAGGCGCGACGTGACGTGCCATTGGTGTGTTCTCCAGGGAAAGAGGGAACACACCTGCCCACTCGGGGAGACATGCTCCCCAGGGGTGGGAATGACGGGCGGGTTGAGTTCTTCAACCCGCCAAAGCGGTGGCGATCGACTCAGCACCGAGGCTGGATCGACGCAGCAGCGGCTGGGCCGCTGCAATCAAATGCGGGTAACGACCGCGACGCCGAACAATCGGAGCGCCCACGAGGGCGCGCGCTGGCTTAAGGCCAGATGCCCCTTCAGTCTGCGATTGCGCGGTACAGATCAACAGGGCCTTCGGCGCATTGATCGGAAAACGGGCGACGATTCCCCGCCGTTGCGGAAGGCGGTTGGTATGGGGCTTCATCCATCAGGGACCTAGCCAATGGATCGCACGCGACTGCCTACCTGCTATTGATAGTGTTCGCTCAAGTAGAATTGAGCCCGCGCTGCCAACCATCGACCGGCATGGTCGAAACCTGCGTTGACCACGAGCCGGGTCACGGGCGCATCGGGGGGAGATAAAGGGAAGCGATGAGGGATAGCAATGCGTACCGGGCGTTTCGCAAGCGTGTTCTAGCGAAGATCGAGGATGAGTGCCCGATCCGTGGCCGACGGCGATTCGACGCGGACGAAGACAAGCTGCGGCCTTTCGGCATGGGCCGAAGGGCGATTGCCGCGTTTCGAGGCGATGTGGCTGATCACGCGGAAGCGCTCTTGCGTGAATCACCCGAGCTCGAGTCTGTCATTCGCCGGGCCTTGAGCATCCCACCATCGCTAGCGCTCCTGCCGACACGGGCGGCAATCGTGGGGCAGGTTGCGTTGTTCGTTCTGCCGGATGCGATGCGCCTGCACCGAGCACGCCGGCTGCTCCGGCGCGTGCGCACTTTCGAAGGCCGTGCGCACATCTTCCGGCACTTCATTGAGCGCACACTCCCCCCTGGTTTCGACTATTACAGTGAAGAACTTGACTTCGCGCTGTTGCGGTTCGACCCGGCGCAAAGCACACGGGAATTGGGCAACCTTCAATACTTTGACCTAGATGTGCTCAAGGCTGGTTTTTGCCTGGGCCTTCGCGTTCCGAATGCGGTGATGGAGGCCTTCCCGCGGACGCCTGGCAGGCCGCCGGGTGGTCTGCTGCGGGCGCTCGTCGAAGAGGGCGCCATCCGGCATGTCGCGGAACTCTCATGGACGGGCCGCAAGGTGCGGGCGCGGGAATTCTATGCGGTTCGTCCGCAACCGTCTGAGCTGCTCGACGCACGCGCCACGATCCGATGCCTGCTGGCGTATGACATAGATCGGGAGCTGGTTGCCGGTGTTTCCCGGTTCTACCTCGAGACGCTGGCGCCTGACCGGCTGGCGGCGAACCTCGCGCTGCTGCAGGGCGCCGGCGTGACCGACTTGTCCAGGGTGTTCGCGCAAGTCGGAGAGTCGCTGTGGCGGACGCCGACGGAGGGGTGGCGCTTCATCCTCGAGACCATCGGAGCGCGAAGCGCCGGCGACATCGGTCGCTTCAAGCCCTTGCTGGAGTCGCATCGCAACGTCTCGGCAGAGCTCGTGCGCGGGTTGCTCGCGTTGGGAGCGGATCTCGACGGTGTGGCGAGTTGCCAGCAGTTGTTGCTGTCGGTGGCCGACGAACGCGATCAGGGCGCGCCGCCCGTCGATGCATTGAAACTGTTGGTCTCGCCTCCGCACGCGCTCGGCATTGAACAGATCGCGCAATGCGCGGTGTACCTGACCGGCAAGCGCGATCTCGCCGCCTTTCTGAGGGTGCTGGCCGATCACGGCTATGGCGGCGCGGACGCTGTGTTGGCGTTCCTGGCCTGCTATGTCAGCGTGTCGGCGCCGACGCTCAATCGCCTCCTGGCCATCCTGGGCGAGCGAGGCCGCGCAGAACCGCTCCCGCTCGTCGCGACCTGGGTGCAGCAGGCGGGCCAAGGTGGGTACCTCGATGCGTTCGAGTATCTCGTCTCGGCTGTCGACATGCCGGGCATGCCGGCGCTGCAGCAGGCGCTGCGGCTGGTCTCGCTGGGAGTGCCGTTCCTGCGCTATCTGGTCGAGGACCGCAGCTTGGGAAGTCTCAAGGCGATCCGTGATTGGTACTACCATGACGCCAAGGGGATTGACGGCTACCGCAGCTGGGGCGCCTTCGATGCGGTCGACAAGGTGCTGCTCGACGACGCGTACATACGCCGGGAATTCAGTCGGTTGCACGGCAATCAGCGCTGCATCGCCGGTGCCGTGAGCGATCGTGTTGTAGCCCGAATCGGGCGCTGGCCGTTCCAGGCCGACGAAGCGACCCAGTCGGCGTACCGACGGGCGAGCGAGATGGCCGAGCGTCAGGAGCGAGCGGCAATGCTGCCCGCTTTGTCGGTGATACTGGGGCGAACCGGCGGAGGGCTGCTGCCCAGCCTCTTTGAAGGCGGCTGGGAGGGCGAGCATGACCTCGAGATAAGGCTCGCCCGGCTGACGCCGCTGCTGGCGGACTTGCTGGATGGGCGAGGACCGACCGGCTCCAGCCTGAGTCCCTTCGAAGTGGATGCAATCGCCCTGATCTATCGTACGACGGCCGATACGGTGACATCGCAGTGGCCGGGCGTGGTCGGCAGAGAACGTGACGTGGATGGGCTCAAGCTCCGCTCCCACTATCCGATGTCGTGGACGCAGGCCCGCTGGCAGATTCAGCGGCCTTTGGATCGCAACGGCTTCTTTACCCTTTGCAGGGCAGCGAAGTTTGCTGGGCGCTTCGCACCAAGTTGTTTCCACGACATGTTCACCGCCTGCCAGCATCTGAGTCCCAAACAGCTGAGCGAGCCTTCAGCGGACATCGGGTCGCTTGCGCTGCACTTGGGAAGCTTGTTGGCCATCGCGCGCGAGGATGACGTTGCCGCGCAATGGATCCGCGAAGGATTCGAGGCGCTGACCCTGATCGACGAGGAGAGCCTGATCGCCTATCAACGCATGGGAGAACTGATCGCGCTGTTCGATGTGGTTTTGCCCGATGCGCTGGATGCTCATCTGGAGCGCTTCGTGCAGCGCTTCGATGACGACGAAGCAGTCCACTGGGCTTCCCGTCTTGAGCAGATTTCACACCGGGCGGAAGCGGAGGACGGCCGGGCTCGGCTCCGGTCAAGCCTGATGCGGGTTCGAGATAAGGTCCTGCCGATTTACCTGGCATGGGCACGCCGTCAGTGGCGCAAGTTCGGCAAGGCGAGCAGCGCCGGCCACGAGACCACCGCGCTCAAGGCTGTCGTGTCCAAGCATCCAGCGGCATTCTTCGCAAAATCGGCGGTCAGTTTGTGTACGGCTGCAAACGTCGACATGTGGAGAGAGGCGCGCCAATCGCACTTGCTGGTGTTCGATCCGGAGGGACAGCGCCTGGCGGGCATGGCCTTGCTATACGTCGAGGTCGTGCCGGCAATCGACCCGATTCGGCCGAGCCTGGTCATCCGTGCACTTAACCCGACGGACGAGATGCTTGCTGGACACGCTGCCGATTCCATCGTGGCGAGCTTTTTCGCGGTGGCTGTCCAAATTGCCGAGGCCAACGGCCTGGCCAGCGTGGCGTTTCCGGCGCCCACCGGAATGCACCTGATGTCCAATCGACGGGCCATCGAGGAGCATATTCAGAGTCGCTACATCAAGCGAGCCACACCCGCGTGGTCGCGGCAATCTGAGTCCGCCACGGAAGTGCGGTCGTTGCACGAAGCCCCACAGCGCGTGGAGGCCTCGTTTGACGCCTACGAACGAGGTAAGGAACGGGTCGACACGCTGTACGTCGTCTGGCGAGCTGATTTGGTCGAAAGATTGGATGAAACGGAAGAGCGTACGATGACTGTGTGATGCATGCGGCACTTATGCGGGCGGTGCCATAGGATTGATATCGCCGCCTCGCATTGGCAGCGAGTTCGGTACTTGCGTAACACGGTTCTGAAGACAGGTCTCTTTGGCACCTGTGCGCCCGCCTGCGGGTTCATGCGGGCGCGGTTGTTGAGGTCTTGCTCCATTTCAGTACGCTGTTTGTCCGGCGCACAAATATCCAGTGCCATATCCAGAGCACTATTGCCGCGATGCCAGCGACTGACCCGGCGCTGTTGGGTGTCAGAGAGATGACTTGCGCAAGACACCAGCCGAAGCCGCTTGCCCTGCCAAACGATTTCAATTTCGCAAGCGCCGGACTGATGCGGGCCTCTGATTCCAGCGACTTTGCGACATTGGAAATGATGAAGAAATCTTCAATGAAGTTGTAGGGGAGCAAGAACATCAACCAGACACTGCTTGGTTCGGCCGCCCGCGATTCTCGATGGACCAATGTCAGGGTGGTTTTGAGATCGTTCGCGTAGAGTAAAACCAGCATCAGGAAGACCAGGGCGACAACTGCGCTGCCTGTCGTCCCGAGCATTTCCTTCTCGCCGAGAACGCCTCCGCCTGCCGTTGGGTAAAGGAAGGGGTATGCAAGCCCATATGCGATAGGAAGGCTCAGTACAACTTTGCCGATGGTGAGGGTGATCTTGTTCATGCACAGTGACGGGCCGACAAAGCGAGTATTTGACCTACATGTTGACGGATCGCGGATGCAGCACTCCGCGCGGGGGGCAGCCGAAGGTCGGGCCTACGAGGCCGATGGCGGCGGTGCACTGCATCAGATATGCTAACTAAAACCCAGTACCGGCATTCGCCTGAGCGAGTCGCTCACCGTGGCCCACGAGTACGGCATAGACGAACCGGGCGGCAGCTAACTCAGCAGATACCGTCTTCAGGCCCGACGCGCCATGGTGTAGCGGCGCCCCCCGTGTCCGCCGGCAACACTAACTTCATGGTCACCGATGTGTTGCACGTCGACATATTGCGCGAGGCTGTCCAGCTCCGCTGACTCTGCGAACTGCTGCAAGAGGTCATCCAGGAGTGCGGTGACATCCCCGTGTCGATGGGGCACGTTGTCGTTGCGGACCACCGCTGCGATCAAGTTCCCCGTATAGGCGGCGCTCTCGGTGTCTCGGTGGTCGAACCCGCCGGCCAAAAGAGAGGCTCGAAGAACGCCGGCATAGCTCGCCAATTTCGGGACGCGGACGAAATCGAGAAAGAGATCGAGCCCGATCGAGGCGAGATAAGACTTAAGCCGAGGCGGGATGCGCTCCGTGACCAGGATTGTCTTCAGGCACATGCCGAGCACGAGAATGCTGCTCTTGATGATGTTGCCGTTTTCGTGTGTGAGCGCGTCATCCTCAAGCACGATGTTTTCTTGATCGGGCGGCAGGTCACGGACCTCGGCGATCCAGTGACGGAGTGTCGACACGATCTCGTACAGGAGGAAGCTGTACACAGTTGGAAATTCATCGTCGAGTTCGACGCGCTGCTCGTCCGGTGCATAGTTTCGGCAGATGCCATCCACGAAATGCGGATAGTAGTAGAGCCACATGTGCCAGCAAATGTTCTGCGCGATCGCCTCCGATACCATGATGTCGAAGAACCGGATGCCGACGAACACTGGGCACTTCCACTGATATCGGTCACGATAGTCCATCAAGCTATCGTTGTACCGATCGGTCTCGCTGCGGTGGCGCCGATCAAGCTCAGCGATGACTGCCTCTCCAACCGGCTCCCAGACGCCCAAGGCTTCGGCATTCTTGGCGTCGGCGAAGAGGTACCGGAGGAGTCGATTGCCTTCGGGCAAGTTGTAGCGATGTCCGCGCGCGTAGTTCTGATTGTTCCTGATCTCCCAATAAAGAATGCTCGACGTATCTAGCATCAAGGCGCGCAAGAATTCATCGGAAAAGTGGAACCGTTCCTGTGCATCCATTGCGAGCACGCGCAATCCGAAGTGCGCCTGCGACTTGGCGATCGCCTGCACACATTCCGGGCGTAGAAGAGTCGATCGCAGCATCACGCCTACGGCTTCTTGCTGCGTTTCAGCAGAGGGAAGCAACTCCCCCAGTCGCGACGGGATACTGCCGATTACGTGTTTCGCCCTCTCAATGAGAGTGCGCCTGGGCGGCCTTAACGGCTCTCCTGGGGCCAACTGAAGCAACTGTTCGGCGAGACGTTCCAGATCCGGCCCTCGATTGAACCGGTCCCTCGAGACCAACCGCGCCCGTAGTCGCGGTAACAGGAAGTCGCCCTTGTAGATGCGGACCAAGCGATCCAGGTGCGTCTGCAGGAGGGCCAGGACTTCGACCGTTTGCCCGTTTACTGTGAGCTCATCAATCAGTTGGCCAAGCCGCCGCACGCGGCTGCGCGGAAGCGGTGAAAAGTGGATGAGCACCCCGAGGCAGAGTGCGCCCGCAAGGAGGAGCAAATACGCGGCCTCTTTCGGCTCAAGGACCCAATCGGCGACTGGCGGCACTCTCGGGAGGGCGGCAACGATTTTGGGAAGTTCGAGGACATGCACGGCCAGCAGTAGCAGGATGATTGCTGCCCAATGCCAAATGCGGATTTTCAGAGAGAGATTCAGGCGCTGTGCCCGCGACATGATTGTGTAGACGGCAATCAGCAGCGCGAGGAAGGTCAGGAGGCCGTCGATTGTCATGGGGTGATGCGCTCTTGCGTGGGTGGCTTTCTCGTCATGCGGCAACTTTGCGCAGGAGACTCTCCAAATCCCGGCGAACGTATTCTTCTTCGCGCAGTTTGTGGTCGATCAAATTGGTCAGTCTGCCGTTGTTGAAAAGCTGTTCGACGACTGCGGCAACCTGATGCAAGATTTCGAGGATCGCTTCCACCTCCTCGATCTTTGTCTTCGCAAACAGCGAGTCCTTGCCGCCGATCGTTGCCACATCTTTGTGGGCGATCAGCTTGTTCCGAATCGGCTGGTAGTTGGTGTTGTACACAGCCTCCCACGGTCCGATCGCATCCGCGAGCGCTTGGAAATCGGCAGCGACCGGCTCGTACACGCCGAGCAGGTACCCATCCAAGTAATCCGGCCTAACACCGTGGTTGCTGGCCAGTCGACGTGCTTCAAGCGCGGGCTTGCTGAATTGGCTGAGGGCCACCTCGCATTGGCTGATGAACGTGCGGGCAGTGAGCGAGCGCTTGTCGCGATCAAAGAGTCGCCCAAGCGCCGAAAAGAACGCGATTTGCAGCGCATGCACAATTAGGTTCCATGACAGCGCATTCCGCTGCAACGCCTGAAACAATGCAGTGTCGTTCGCGGCCAGGTTGTTGATGTTCTTCCAGGCGTAGAAGCTGGATGCAGCGACGTTGACTTCGCCGCGGTATTCCTTGAGCAGTTCTTCAATCGCGCTCATGGGTCAGGTCAACTCGGGCAGATAGGCGCCGGTCAACCGAAGATTGCCCTGCCGATCGAAATTCTTGGGATCGGCGAGCGCGGCGCGCACGCCGTCGAGGATGCTGCCGCGAAACTTGTCTAAGGTCTTGAGATAGACGGCGTCCTCTTCGGTGCCGGTGTGCCGGCCGAGATCTTCGATCGCCTCGCGGGTGAGGAACACCGTCACTTCCTTGCCTTGCCATTCGATCGTGAACGGCAATCCGTCCCACTTGGTCATCGTCGTCGGCCGGCGGGCCAGGTTCGGGCGGTTCGCGATCAGCCGTACCCCTGGACCGCCGTCCGCAGTACCGGGCAAGAACTCGATGCCAGCGTTCTCCAGCGTGCGGCGGAAAGCGGCGGCTGTGCCGCTGTTCGCCGCGACCGCGCGCTTCTGGCTTTCGAGATCGCGGACCGACGTGAGCGCTACGTCAGCCGCCTTGGCGAGTTCATCTTGCGACGAGTCGAGCAGTGCTCGGCCGGCACGGATCTGCGCTGGGATGACGATCATCTTCTGCATGGCTCGCCCCGTAAAGGGTTGGATTATGCTGCCAGTGTATAGGCTAAATACGCCTATCGTAAGACAGTCCTAAAACGCTGATCGTCTTCCCGGACCCGCCGAACGGTTGCTGTCTTCAACTCTGGGCGCGTGGCCGGGCGGGACGGGTTCCCCATGCGCAGACCGTCGGCAAACAGCCAGTTGGACTTTTCGACGGCGATCGGACGGATCGATTCGCGGCCCTTGGTAGGCGATAGGCTGGCGCCGAGCCCTAAGTTCGGGCTCGAGTCACGCGGAATAGCACCATGGGGCAGGTTTCAGGCCGAACCTGATTTCCGCCGCGACGCGTCGCTAAGTGCGCGCGTCGAAGAATTCGCCGATGGGCATGGTCTGCGGGCGCAGCGGCGTCGCCCTGCGTCAAGACGCCAGATGGGTTCGTGGGGAGAGGCGCTGCCGGATGGTGAGGCCTGCCAGTGCGACCACGGAAAACCCTGCACCCGCATAGAAGGTGAAGGATGCGCCGAGGCGATCCCACAACAGGCCGGCCACGACGCTGGCCACCAGCATGGCGATGCCGCTGACCAGGTTGAAAAAGCCGTAGGCGGTGCCGCGCAGGTCGGCCGGGGCCGTGTCGGCCACCATCGTCGCGAGCAAACCCTGGGTCATGCCCATGTGGATGCCCCACAGCGCGACGCCGACGGTGACAGTTGACCAATGGTCGTTGAGTGCCAGCACCAGATCGGAGGCAACCAGCACGCCCAGGCCCAGCGCCAGCAGCGTCGAGTGGCTCATGCGGTCGGACAGCTTGCCGAACGGGTAGGCTGATACCGAGTAGACGAGATTCATGGCCACCATCACCAGAGGCACGAGGGCGACAGGGATGCCGCCCTGTTGCGCCCGAAGCACGAGGAACGCTTCGCTGAACCGTGCCAGCGTGAACACGGCACCGATACCGACCACCCACCAGTACGCACAGCTCAGCCGCCTGAGGCTTTCGCGCCGGATGGGATTGCTGCGCTTCTCTCCAACGTGCCGTTGCGGCTCGCGCACGCCGATGAACAGCAGTGCGACGGCAAGCGCACCGGGAATCACTGCAACCCAGAACACCGCGCGGAAGTCGTTGGCCCACAGCAGCATCAGGCCGACGGCCAGCAGCGGCCCAAGGAAGGCGCCCACGGTATCGAGCGACTGGCGAAGTCCAAACGCCGCGCCCCGCAACTCGGGCGGCGCGATGTCGGCCACCAGCGCGTCGCGTGGTGCGCCCCGAATCCCTTTGCCGACCCGGTCAAGCAGGCGCGCCCCCAGCACCATGCCCATGGCCGGCGCGATGGCGAAGAGCGGCTTGCTCAGCGCTCCCAGCGCGTAGCCCAGTACCGCCAGCCCCTTGCGTTTGCCCAGGTAGTCGCTGAGCGCCCCGGAAAACACCTTGACGATCAGCGCGGTGGACTCGGCCAGGCCCTCGATCAGTCCGACCGCCAAGGCGCTGGCCCCCAACGTGCCGACCATGAACAGTGGAAGCAGGCTGTGGATCATCTCGGAGGAGATGTCCATCAGCAGGCTGACAAAGCCGAGGACCCAGACCCCGGAAGGGATCTGGCTGAGCGTCGAGGTGGTTTTTGTCATGGAAGGTCCTGCTATCGGTTCTCGTCCTGTGCTTCGAAGACTTGCTTGGCGTAGCGATCCAGCAGGGCCTCGCAGGCCTGGAGGCGACGCTGTGCTTCAGCGGCGAGAGCCGCACCATAGAAATCGAGCTTGCGAATCTTCTCGAGCCAGGTCTGGAGCTTTTTCAGGTCGACGTCGTTTTCTTCGAGTTCGGCGTAGGTGAAGTGATTGGCCGCCGTTTCTTTGGCAATCTCCGCCTCGAAGTCCTTGCACTTGTCGAGGAATTCGACGTATTCCTCGTCGCGGTCCGCCTTGAAGCGCGCCACCACTTTGTCTTCCTGAGCTTGATCCAGTGCGACCGTTTCCAGCAGAACGGCGTCTCCAAACATTTCCTGGATGTCGTGCTCGATGATCTTGAGACGGCGGGCGTGATCGTCGGATTTGGGGAGCAGGCAAACCCCGTTCTGCAGATAGACGGCGCCCATGCCCTTGAGCTTGCGCCACAGCGCGATGCGCTTCTTGGCGGGCTCAGGCGGCACCTTGTATGTCAGCAGTAGCCAGTTCTGTGAACTCATAGAAACAGTTTTAATGTAACCATGGTTTCATTATATCTGCAATCAGTGTGAATGGGAGCGTGAATTCCGAAGCCAGTCTGGCTGGCGAGCGAAGGTCCGTCGTCATTGGCTGTGACGACGGCCGGGAGCGCACGGAAGCAGTCTCGTGCTGGCGTAACGACGGTACACGGGCTAAAATTGCATGAAATCTCAATGGAAATTCATGCCGTGGCTGCCACCGCACCCAATCCGGTCAAGTCCTTGCGACGTGCCACCGCGCATCTCGCGGACGGGTTGCGCGCGGGCCGTGTGTACCGGCGCGAGGACCTGGCCCGCATGTCCAATGCGGTCGACCGGCACTTGCGTGAGCTGGTGGCCTCCGGCCAGCTCAAGAAGCTGGCGCAGGGCCTGTACTACGCGCCACGAACGTCCAGCTTCGGCCCGCTGCCGCCAGACGACGTGGAAGTGGTCGGCGGCTTTCTCCGCGACAAGGATTTCCTGGTGTTTTCGCCTTCCGCCTACAACGCCATCGGCCTGGGCACGACGCAGTTGTACAACCGAACACTGGTCTACAACCACAAGCGCCACGGCGTCTTCAAGCTCGGCAACCGCCAGTTCGATTTTCGGGTGAAGCCGCGCTTTCCAAAAAAATTGACGCCAGAGTTTCTGTTCGTCGATCTGCTGAACAACCTGAACGATCTGGCCGAGGACCGCGATGCGGTGTTGCGCCAGGCGCGGGACAAGCTGCCGTCGTTCGATCGCGCGCGATTGCAGCGCGCCCTCGACAGCTTCGCCAATGTGGCAACGCGCAAGCGCGTGCGGGAGTGGGACGATGGCTGACTTTCTGCACGACCGCAAGGATTTTGATCAACTGCTGGCGCTGGTCGCAGATGAGCGAGGCCTGGACCCGGTGCTGGTCGAGAAAGATTACTGGATCATGCATTGCCTCTGGGGCCTGCAAGCGCAGGGTTTCCAGTTCGAGCTGAAAGGCGGCACCTCGCTGTCCAAGGGCTTCAGCGTGATCCATCGTTTTTCCGAGGACATCGACATCCGCATCGAACCGCCCGACGACATGGACGTGAAGTCGGGGCGCAACCAGGACAAGCCGGCCCATGTTGCTTCGAGGCGCGCTTACTACGACGGGCTGGCGGCGCGCATTCGGATCCCCGGCATTGACCGGGTGGAACGCGATGCGCAATTCGACGACGAGAAGATGCGCGGTGCGGGCATCCGGCTGCAATACGCAACGCGCGCCGCTGCGTTGGCGGGCGTCAAGGACGGCATCCTGCTGGAACTCGGTTTCGATGACACGGCGCCGAACCGACCGGTCACCATTTCTTCCTGGGCCTGGGACGTGGCCAGGAACAGGGGCGTCGAGGTTTTCGACAACCGCGCGATGGCGGTACCGTGCTATGCGCCGACACACACCTTCGTCGAGAAGCTCCAGACCATATCCACCAAATACCGCCGCCTGGGCGAGGCGCAATCGTTTCCGGCCAATTTCCTGCGTCACTACTACGACGTGTATTGCCTGCTCGGCCTCGACGAGGTGCATGCCTTCATGAAGGAGCCGGCTTACCAGGAGCGCAAGGCGCAACGTTTCCGCAGCGGCGACGAGCTGGTGATCGCGCGCAATCCGGCCTTCCTCTTGCCGGACAGCGCGCAACGGGAGCGTTTTGCGCAGGAATACCGCAAGACCAGCGCCTTGTATTACCAAGGGCAACCGGAGTTCGACGCCTTGCTGGCGCGCGTACATGAATTCATCGCGGCAATGTAGGAGGGGGACATTTGACAGATCGATTTCACACCACATCAGTTGGGCCTGACGCGGAGGCATTGCGTGCGGCGTTTCTGCGCTGCAGCAGCTTGCTGCAGAAACGCGGCGGCTCGGTGATGGGACTGGCCGTGCACAGCAAGAGCAATCTGGACGGCGTGTTCCGCACGGTGTTCAGCGAGCAGGTGATCAAGGCGCTCGACCGGGACAATCGACTCGACCTCAAAGGCGTCACGATCCAACTGCTGACGGAGAAGATCCAGGTCCGCAAGCTCGAAGGCCCGGTGCTTGCCGCTTTCGTCGCCCCCGAGAAGCTGGGGAAGATCATTGCGTGTCACGGTGTGACCGACATCGTCTTCGTTCCCTGGGCAGTCGAGGAGCTGGTGGCCTATGTGGAGACGCATCCGGGATCGCAGGAGGTCTACCGATCGCCGGGATTCGATGCCCTCGCGACCGAGGCGGGCAACGAGTGATGTGGCAGGAGAGGGACCGTGAGAGCATCGATGAATAGCCGACTCGCCTTCGGTGCTGTGCGCTGGCCGACGTCCGAGGGCTTCCGCCTAGCTCGCATGCCCGCCCGCCTAGGGCATCGAGGAGAGTGACATGGCCACGGTCGTTCCCGTCGACACGTTGCGCGATCACATCGCGGAAGCGCTGGCGATCAATGTGAAGGCGTACAACGTCCCGACTGTCTGCGTGCGTTTGGCAATTCAGTCCACAGTGGAGGAAGGCGACGCAGCCGAAGCCCAGAACAGCAAGCGCGTCTATGTGAAGAATCGACTGCTGGCCAAAGAAAAGGCCGAGTTGCTCCAGATCGCCGAACGTGTGTTGGAAGAGTACGCATCGACCGACCTGAGCGAAACGGTCAGCGAGATGAGTTTGCACGCTGACCAGCGTGTGAGTCAGTTGGTGCGCCGCGATGTGCTCAAAGCCATCAACCCGGTCGATGCCCTGTTCGGCGAGTTGCCCTTGCTCGACTGCCTGCGCGAGGTGTTCGGGGCGGTGATCGATCACGATGAGACCTTTGGTCTTCTTGGGCGCGAGAGCTTCGCACAGGAGATCGTCCGGCATTGTGTGAGCTTCCCGGGCGATTGGTCTCACGAAGAACTGCTCACTCGTTGTGGCGCGCTGACGTGCAGCCAGACGCGCTTCTTTGCGCTGATCGAGAAGCTGCTGCATCCCTTGACCCGTCGGGACGTAGAGCAGGGTGAGCTTGCTGCGGCGATCAGCCTGGCGCTCAAGCGCGATGGGTTCGAAGTGCGGCAGCTTGGGGCCGAGTCGGGCTATGCCATTTTCGGGGTGGTGCCGAGCCGGCCCGGCGTGGCCGGCGCGATGAAGAATCTCATCTTCGCTTCCATCGGCGAGAAACCGGAACTCGTGTTCAGGGACGCGGTGAACAATGCGGTGGAGATCGTCAAGCACGCGGACAAGGTCCTGGTCTACGACCGACCGCTGCCCAGTTCGGGTCTGTTGCTGTGGCGGGATCTGCAGGATTGGTGGGCTCAAACCCATGGCCTGGGCGATCCAGCCCTGGCCAAAGACCCCCTCTACAGAAGACTCCTGCAGGCCGTTCGCGGTGCGAGATCAGCGGGCGAATACGCAATCTTCCACGGCTATTACAAAGGATATGGCGCGCTACTGGGCGATAGGTTGCCAGCTTTGGTTCCGCAGGTCTATTTGCACTACGACCCCTATACACGCCGGGAACGCGGCGACGAGAAGTACCTCGTCCGCCAGCGCATGGATTTTCTGTTGATGCTGGACCATGGCGTTCGCATCGTCATCGAGGTCGACGGTCGGCACCACTACGCCGTCCCCGATGCGGGCGACCCAAGTCGATACATCGCGGATGCGAAGAGCTACGCCGAGATGGTGGCCGAGGATCGCCGCCTGAAACTGATGGGCTATGAGGTCTACCGATTCGGCGGTCGCGAGTTCGTCGATGTGGACCTTGAGTCCTGGGCCATAGGCAAGCGGGCGCAAGAGGCGGTGAGGGAGTTCTTCGACCGGCTGTTGAAGAAGCACCACGTGCTGTGATCTCGAGCAGCAGGAAATGAATCGCGCTGGCCAGGCCTTGGGGGCGCGGCCTTGAACGAGGGGCGTAGGGCGGGACCATGAATCCATGCCATGAGGCATGCGTCATGGAGTCTCCAATGCCTGGTCGTCGTCCGGCGTCTTCGGCGTCGTCTTGATGAAAGCGTGCAGGGCGACGAGCACACCATCTTCGGGGCACAGGAACACCCGCGCAATCCGGTTGCTCGTCCGGTTGCTCGGCGACTCGGTTCGCACTTCCCCGAGCCCCTGCCTCATGGGCCGGCACAGCGGCATGCCGACGGGCCAGCGCCACGCGCGCGCATCAGGTCAGCCCGACGGCCAGCCTGTCGACCGGGTGCTACGCGCGTGCACTCGGATTCTGCCGAGACCACTTCAGGTCTTTTAGCGGCGTAGTTCCTTTTTCAGAAATTCTTCCAACCGTGTGACCACGGTAGCGCTAGCGCTGGGGTTGCGGATCAGACTCATGTCGAGCGGGCTCATTGGAGGCAGCCCCTCGGCTTCGCCAATAACGCTCAGAGTTGGTGGGACGCTCGACGCCGCAAGACCAGCCACTGCCAGACCTGCTTGCACGACAGCGCACAGTCCTAACAAGCTCGCGCTCGAATAGGTGCCGCGGTAGGCGCGCCCGCTCTCGCTGAGCGCATTGATGACGTTCAGGCGTGCGGCGCATCCGGGCTCGAAGAGCGCGACAGGAAGGGGGTCAATGGACCAAGCGACGTGTCGGGGCGATGCAACCCATACGAACTGCTCCTGCCGCAACACTTCAAAGGTCTGCGTCGACAAGCGCGTCACGATGGCCAGATCCAGCCGGTCATCTCCGATGGCGGGCACCAACAATCGTGACGGTTCGCAAACAACCTCGACGCTTACCCGGGGATAGTCTTCGGCAAAGCGGGCGAGCACAGGCGGAAGAAGGAAGGCCGCATAGTCGTCTGGCACGCCCAGTCGCACGCTGCCGGTGTCCTCGGGACGGGACACGCTTGCCAGGGCTTCATCCGACAGCTTGAGCAGGCGCCGAGCGTAGACGAGGAGATCCCCGCCCGCCGCGTTGGGTACGACGGACCGTGGCATTCGCACCAGGAGCTGCCGTCCGACAGCCTCCTCCAACCGCTGCATTTGCATGCTCACGGCCGATTGGCTGCGCCCCACCCGCGGCGCTGCGTTGGAGAAATTCCCGCTCTCGATTACGGCAACGAAGGTGCGCAGCAGTTCGAGATCCAGGGTATGTGTCATCTTGGTATCAGTATAACGAATAGATGATAGCAATTCTATTCGTTTGATTTGAGCTTTTCTCCATTCCAAAATGAGTCCCATCCCATGAAGGAGTCGAGATGAAACCGGAATGCGAGGAAGCCCCGTCACTGCCGCCCACCCTTGGCCTGGCGCTCGCCATGCTCATCATCGGTACGGTTGGGGCTTTTGCGACGGAGGCCGGGCTTGATCCGGTAACCACCGTGTTTTGGCGCTGCGTTTTCGCAACAATCTTTCTCGGGACATGGTGCTTCGCGCGTGGTCATCTGCCTGACCGCTCGCTGTCCTGCTGGGGGCTTGCTATCGCGACCCTGGGTGGGGTCTGCATGGTCCTAAGTTGGGTGGCCTTTTTTGCTGGCTTCGCCATGACGACCATCGCGACCACGACCATCGTTTACCACATCCAACCATTTTTCGTAGTGCTGTTCGGCATCCTCTTTCTGAAGGAGCGCGTTACGCTATTTCAGCTCATGTGGATGTTCGGCGCCTTCCTCGGTGTTGTTTTGGCAAGTGGCGTGACGGCCACACCGCTGTCGATCAGCGAGCGGTGGTTTAGCGGTATCGGGCTGACCCTTGTCGCGGCCTTGCTTTACGCCGTCGCGACGATCCTCGCGAAACAGCTCCGGGCGCAGCGCCCGGAGGTGACGGCGTTCTGTCAAACGCTAGCAGGAATCATCCTTCTCGTGCCGTTCGCCGGAACCTCGATCCCACCGGCTTCCTGGGGATGGCTCATTGGTATCGGGGTACTCCACACCGGTATTGCCTATGTCCTGATGTATGCCTCTTACCCGCGCCTCAGCACGCCGGCGATTGGGGTGTTGACCTTCATCTATCCACTCGTCGCCATCTTGATCGACTGGTCTATCTACGACCATGCGCTCGGTTGGTCGCAAGGGGTTGGTTTGGTACTGATCGTCATCAGCACTTTGGGTTTCAAGCTCGGTTGGCGTGTTCCTCTGCGAGCGAGCCAATCTGCGTAGTGGCAGTTCATGAAGATCGATGCAGGCGGTTCGATCGGCATCACTACGCCGTCCCCGATGCGGGCGACCCAAGTCGATACATCGCGGATGCGAAGCGCTCTACGCCGAGACGGTGGCCGAGGACCGCCGCCTGAAACTGATGGGCTATGAGGTCTACCGATTTGGCGGTTGCGAGTTCGTGGATGTGGCCCTTGAGTCCTGGGCCATAGGCAAGCGGGAGCAAGAGACGGTCGGGGAGTTCTTCGACCGGCTGTTGAAGAAGCACCGCGCGCTGTGACCACGAGCGGCAGGAAGGGAATCGCGCCGTCCGGGCCTGGGGCGCGGCCTTGAACGAGGGGCGTCGGGCGGGACCATGAATCCATGCCATGAGGCATGCGTCATGGAGTCCCCAATGTCCCAACAAACCTTACCGATCTCGCGGATCTTGCAGGGCAAGAATCCGCGCGAATACTTCGATCCCGACGAGATGGCCGAACTCGAAGAAGGCATCCGCGTCTTCGGCGTGATCGAGCCCATCATCGTCCGCCCCATCCCGAACACCGACCAGTTTGAGATTATCGCCGGGGAGCGCCGTTGGCGCGCCGCCAAGAACGTTTTCGGCGACCAATATGCCATGCCGGTGGTCATCAAAGACGTGAATGACGCCAGTGCAGAGGCAATGGCCGTCATCGAGAACTACCACCGGGCCGCCATGTCAGTGGCGGAGGAGGCCCGCGCCGCCCAGCGCCAACTGCTGCGCCACCGGGGCGACAAGCAGGAAACCGCCGCCACGATGGGCTGGTCGCCGGACGTGCTGGAGCGCCGCTTGGCCCTGCTGGCCTGCACGCCCGCCGTGCTCAAGGCGCTGACCTGCCGACAGATTCTGATCGGCCATGCCGAACTGCTGGCGGGCATTCCGCCCGACAAGCAGGACACTGTGCTGGCCGGCATCATCACACACAAAGTGCCGGTTGCTGCCCTCAAGGCGCAACTGGGTCAATATGCCCGCCGCTTGGCCGACGCCGTGTTCGATACCGCGCAATGCGTAGGCTGCCCCTACAACTCGGCGAGACAGGCGGGCCTGTTCAATGAGTCGCTTGGCGAAGGCTACTGCCAGCATCCCGCCCATTTCGACGAACTGATGATGAAGGAAGTCGAAACCCGGGCGCAGGCGCTGCGTGACGAATATCCGGTGATCCGCATCGTCAAGCCGTCGGACGGCTTCACCCCGCTTGCGGTGACGGCGGACGGCGAATTAGGTGTCGGTGCCGAGCAGTACGGCGCGTGTAAGGGCTGCCAGTCCTTCGGTTGTGCGGTGTCGGCGATGCCGGGATCGTATGGTCGCGTGACGCCATCCTTGTGCTTCGACGCCGCCTGCAACAGCCAGAAGGTGGCGCAGTGGCGCAAGGCCCGGCGTGCCGCGCAGGAGGTTTTAGTCGTTGCTGGGCAGGGCGGCGGTCCCAAAGCGAAGGCTGCTTTCTCTGGCGCAGCGTCGAGCAGCGCAGGGCCTGGACAAACCAAGCGTCAACGATCATCCAAGCCCTCGAACCAGACCCCGCAACGCGTCATCGACCATCGCATTGCCCAGTGGCGTAAATGGACGGCGCACGCACTCATGACGCAGCCAGAGCGCAATCGGCGCGTGCTGATCGCGCTGGCGCGCTCGGGGCGCACGGGCGACGTGCGTGTCCCCGAGTTCGCTCAGGCCGCGCAGAAGATTGCCGGTAGCTGGGTGGTGGAGGACATGGAGCTCGCATCCTGCCTGCGCCACGCGGACGCCATCGACATCGGTCTGCTGGACAAGCTGGTCCTAGCGGTGACCGCTGCGGCGGCATTCGGGGTGGACACCCGCGACCTGGAGTTGCTGCTCAACTACCTGGAAGTGGACGAGGCACGGTACTTCCAATGGGACAAGACCTTCCTCGAACTGTTCACGATGAGCGAACTGGAGAGCCTTGCCGAGGAAGTCGGCCTCAAGAAGGCGATGGGCGCGGACTTCAAGGCGGCGCGGTCCGGCAAGAAGCCCGACTTTGTTGCGGCTTTGCTGCAAGTCCCCGGCTTCGCCTACCGGGGCACGGTGCCTGCGGTCATGCGCTATCCACGCCAGGCGGTGCCTGCCGTTGAGGCGGAAGAGGGCGGATCAGAGGACGGCGTCGACCCGCGTGTCGCCGACGGAGCAGACGATCTCCGAACGCCGAGTGACACGGAGGCAGCCCTCGCGGTCTGAGGCTCGGCGAGCCACTGGAAACCCTGCGACCCGGCCCTAGCATGGGTCACAGGGACCCCATCCCATTCAAGGAGAGCGATATGACGATGTTCGAAGAACTGTTCGCGCTGGCCACCGGCGCGACCCTGACGATGACCGTGAGCGCCGACGAGAAGACCGGGCGGATGACGGTCAACGTGATTCCCAAGCCGAAGAAGGACGTGGCCGAACCTGCGTTGACCAAGGCCTTGAGCCTCACAGCCACACCGCAGGAGTTCGATGCGGGGTTTGTCGAGGCCCTGCAAGGCTACCGGGAGGTGCGGCAAAGCTTGGCCGAGCAGGCCGAGGCAACCAAGGAAGTGCTGGAGGCCGCGAAGGTGGCCTCGGTGAAGAAGGCAACCGACGCGACCACCAAGGCGACCACGGCCAATCCACCTGTTGCCGCTCACAAGCCCGCCGCCACCGCTACCGGCCCTACAGTCTGCACCACCGCCGCAGACGATGCGACGGATACGGCAGATCGTGACGAAGGCGAGGATGGCGCACCCGCACAGCCCGCGCTGGCGGGGAGCGGCGATTCCTACGACCTGTTCGGCTGAAAGGGGCGGCGGCAGGCGCAGGCGCTTGATCGAAGGGAGGCCGCTGAGAGACTGATCGCAAGGCAACCGGGAAGCGGTTGCCGCTTTCAACCAGAAGGAGCGACACCATGTCGATTGCGATCACCGAAATCCGGCGGACCTTCCGCTACAACGGCATCCAGTTGCCGGACGTGCCGGGGCTGGGCCCCCGCGAAGTCCGCGACCTTTACAGCGCGCAGTATCCCGAATTGATCAGCGCCGAAATCGAAGCGGGCGAGGTCCGCGACGGCGAGCAGGAATTTACCTTCCTCAAGGCGGTGGGCGTGAAGGGCGGCGGTTCGCCGCGCAAGGGCGAACGGCTCGCTGCGCTCAGCGCCCGCATGCAGGCCGAATGCGAGGGCGTGTGTGGGACGGACCCGAAGCTCACCCGGCAACTGGAGCGCCCCTCGGTCAAGGCATGTTCTGAAGCCTGGAGCGCCTTCGCGCAGCGCAGCCTGCATTACCACCAGCAGCAGCGCGCCGACGTGCGGGTCTGTGCGACGAGCGACATGCTGGTACCGCTGCCATGAATCCCGCCGCAGTGACGCTGCGCGTCGCGGCCCCGGCGCTGGCATTGCCCCAGTTGTCGAGCCGGGTCCCGCGCACGGTGGTGCCGGGGCGCCTCGCCGCCGCCAATGCCGCCGTCTCGCGCTTCCTAATCGAAGGCGGGGCCATCCACGAGTGCGACATTCCCCCCACCTGTGAGGACTCGCTGCGGGCCTGCGAGCAGGCACTGGACCGGTGGGTCAAGCGCCAGATCGGTCCCCTGCATTGTCTGCGTCCGGGCTTTGCGCTGCACGTGATCGATGAGCACGGACACCACCCGGCCCTGTCCGGTGGCGACAAGGCTCCCGTCTATCGGGAAATCGATCTGTACTGGTGCGAAATCCGCGAGCACGAATGGCCGGTAGGCAAGGGCCTGGAAACGCTGGATGCAGCCTTGCCCAATCTTGGTCGCACGGTCCTGCAAGTCCTGCGCGAGCAGTCGCCGCTGGTCTATCCCCTGTTTACTCCGGACATTGCCTGCGACGTGGCCTCCTACGTCTACTGGTGCGGCGAGGACAACGAGGAGGCCGCGCTCGACATGCAGTGCGAGGAGGGCGACGAAGAGGCCCGCGAAGCCATGCGCGAGGAAATGGTCAGCCGTGCCATGCTGGATGCGGCCTATCCCGAGTGGGCGCGGCGCTGGATGGGCCGAAGCAAGGGCGGGCGGCGGCGCGGTTGCAGCCTGCGCAGGGCCGTCACGGAAGCGAAGACCGCCGAGGCGCGACGCATCGCAGCCGATGCGCTGGCGCTCTCCAGGTTGCACTTCGACGACACCTTCCGACCGGACATCGACGGCGAGTTCATCGGGTTCGGCGCGGTGTTGTCGTGGTCCGAGGGGGACGTGACGACGCGCATCTACGACGACCTGCTCAATCTCGCCCATCAGGCCGAGTACTGCGACCGCATCGGCGAAATCCGCATTCCCTTGGACGACCCCGGCGCGATGGGGGCGTGGCAGCGGGCGATGCGCACGCGCTTTACGGCCATCGGCCTGATCGACCGCTTGATTCATCAGCTCTCGGTGTGAGACTGGTCGTGGAGGTAACGACCATGAACGAAGCCGAATTTTCCATTCACACGCCGCGCGACGGCATCCTCAAGCTGGAGCGGGCCGTGCTGATCTACCAAGGCGCGTCGGGCAGCGCGCTGGCCACAGTCCACGACGTGGAGGACGTGGACGGCGAGCCGGTCATCGGGGCCGGGCAGGCGATGACGCCGCGCACCGCGCTCGAATTGGCGAGAGCCCTGCTCAAACGGGCGGCGCACGGCGGCTTCCTGCCCGAGACGGTCCTCTACATGGATGGCGACCTGATCCTGTGGTGGGTGCCGCCCGCACGGCGGCACATCGCGTTCCGCATGTCGGAGCAGGACGCGCCCAAGCTCGGCGCGGTTGAGCGGGGCGAAGCGGTGCCGCAGCCGGGGTTGGTGTTCGCGGCGTCGAGCCGTATCTGGCGCGTCTGGGCCGTCAAGGGCAACGCCCGCCCGACACCGGCCACCGAACTCTTTCAGGCCCCGTACTTCAACGTGGATGCACAGGGCCATATCTGCCAGGGCAATGTGCCCAAGCCAGAAGGCACCACGGCCGAGAAGATCGGTGCTTGGAACGACGCCTTCTTCCGCTCCTACTTCACCCACCCCAACGGGGCGGGTCGTCTGGTGCGCTGCCGGGGTGGGGCCTATGCCTTCTGGCGCGACATGCTCGATGGCCGCTACCCGCGATTTCCCGAGCGGGTGCTGGTGCCGTCCAAGACCACGCTGGGCGCGCTGCTCGGCCTGCCGGAGGGGGCGTGATGGACCTGCGCGACATCGCCCTGCAGACGACATGCCCGGTGCTGGCGGCTCCATGCTTCGGCGCATTGCCCGACATGGCCAACGGTCAGCGCTTGATCGTTGCCGCCAATGGTCTGTTCGTGCAGGTCAAGCTCGACTGGCTCGACTGCGTGCATTGCCTGACGCCGGATGGCGTGGGTTTGCCGCTGCCCTTCGGCTCGATGCAGGAACGGCTGTCGTTTTCCTTCGGCGTGCTGCCGATTCGCCTGATCGAAGCCTTCATCGAAGCCGGGCGTCAGGGCCTGCCCGATGAAGTGGCGGGCGTGCTGATCTATTCGCGCAGAACGCAGGCGCTGCGGCTGGCGCTGTGTGAGCCGGTGCGTACCTCGCCGCTCCAGATCGAGTACCGTGTGCCGCCGCTGGCCGATGACGAAACCGTGGCGGTCGATCTGCACACACACGGCCACGGCGCGCCCTTCTGGTCGGCGGACGATGACCGCGACGATCAAGGTATCAAGGTGGCGGGCGTGTTCGGCCACCTGCACCACCCTAAACCGTGCGCCGAATTCCGGCTGGTGCTCAACGGCCTGTACAAGGCGCTGCCGCATCCGTGGCAGGGCGAACCCGTGCTTCCGCCTGAGCCGGAGGGCAGGGCGGGCCTGACACTTGAGGTCGGCACGCTGCGCCGGATACTGAACCGGTGGCAACAAAGGGGATTCCCATGGAACATCTGATCGATCCACATCTGCTGGACCGTCGCGTCACCATCCATCTGGTCGGCGTCGGTGGCAACGGCGCGCAGATGGCGGCTTGTCTGGCGCGTCTGGACATTGCCATGCGGGCCTTGGGGCATCCCCACGGCCTGCATGTGAGCGCCTTCGACGCGGACCGGGTGAGCGAAGCCAACGTGGGCCGGCAACTCTATAGCGCGGCGGATATTGGCCGTCACAAGGCCATCGTGACCGTCCATCGCCTCAACCAATTCTATGGGCTGGACTGGAACGCGCATCCGCAGCGGTACGAAGCCCATCAACAGGAGAGCCATACGGGTCGCAGCGCCGACCTGCTGATCAGTTGCGTGGACAGCCGGGCCGCACGGCGTGTGCTGCATGGGCTGGCGTTCGACTCCCATGCGCACTACCGCTACTGGCTGGACCTGGGCAACACCGAGTCCACGGCGCAGGTGGTGCTGGGCCAACCTTCAACCCATGCGGTGTCGCAGCGCGAGACTTGCGGGCCGCGCCTGCCGTGCGTGACCGAACTGTTCCCTGAACTGCTGGACGAGAGCGTGCCCGAGGACGACCAGCCGTCCTGCTCGGTACGCATGTCGCTGGCCTCGCAAGGGCTGTTCGTCAACGATGTGGCGGTGCGCTTCGCGGTGCAGTTGCTCTACGAGTTGTTCTCCAGAGGGCGGCTGTCGGCACACGGCGTGGTGGTCAATCTGGCGACCAAGCGCAGCGGTCCCATCGAGGTTGATCCGGGTACCTGGGCGCGTTTCGGTTACCACGAACCTGCCGCCGAGGCCGAAGAGTGGCGACAGGGCGATGAGGCGTCCCAAGAGGTCGCGATGGCTTGAATCAGGCGATGGAGAGAGCGACGACAATGACTGAAACGCAGTGGAACGTGCGTGTGTATCGAGATGGGAGCGTCTCGGAACTTGGACAGGTCACCGAGACACGGGAGTCGCTGGCGCATTGCGCCGCGCTTTCGCGCTTCGGGATCAGCGAGGAAGATTTGGCCGTCGGCCAGGTCCTCGTCCGGGGCGCGGCGATCTACCCCGACGAAGAGTTCGATGTATCGCTCGACTGAGGGGGGCAGTTCGCCGCCCGCTGCAGGCCCTCGCAAGCAGAGCGACGGGCCGACCTCGTCCTGTTCACGAGCAGGCTGGTAGCCACCGATTCACTGATGTTTATGATCCGGCAATCGCGCTGCCCAAGAATCAAGCCTCCTGACAGTAGAGCGTAGACGGAAGCGTCCAAGCGGTTCGAGATTGTCATGCAGCTTCGAGTTCGGCCAAATCGCTCCGTCACCTGCTGCATTGAAGCGCCAGATGCCCAGGAAGGAGTGTGCGCGATGCGGCATTGGGGCTATCGCCGCCTTTGCGCGTCGGAGCAGGGGCTGCTCAGCGCTTCGTCCTCGCGCGCGCCGAGGAGGCTCCTGCCTCCCTGGGGGCCGGCGTCAGTCTGAGCCGAGATACTTCGGCAGGGACGGGGCCTGCATGCTGGTGGGCTTCTGCCAACTGGCGTCAGTGCGCAGGAAACCGCTCCAAGGACGCTTGCCGTCGTGCTTCAGTTCCGCCTGGACGCCGCGGAAACGGTAGTGTTCGTAGAGGTCCAGCACATGCACCATGTAGGCCTGCGCCAACGCGGGGTTGCGGCGCACGATGACCAGATTGTCGTCGTTGGCGTAGGAGGCCTTGTAGCCCAGGTTATGGCTGCCGGTGACCACCACGCAGTCATCCTCGGAGAGCGGGTCGATCACGAGGATCTTGTCGTGGATGATGGCATTGCCCGCGCTGAGCAGTTCGCGCTCGAAGTTGCCCACGATGTCGCCGGCGTTGAGCGCATTGGCGCGCACGATGTGCACGCCGTTCTCCTCGAACAGCGAGGGCTGGTAGTGGGCATCCTGCGCATCGCCGCTGTTGTCGTCGCCACCATTGGCGCGGTCTTGCGCGCCGATGTAGTTCGGCATGGCCATCGGGCTGCTGATGGCACCATACACCAGCAAGCTGGTGTCCTTGCGGCCCATGTCGATCGCCTCCTGAACAATGCTGGTCGCGCCTTTCAGGCTGGGCAGGAAGACGGCAAAAAAGATCGCCTGCTTGGCGCTGCGGATGAAGCCGTAGACCTCGTTGAGGTCGGGCGGCAAGGCCGGGTTGGAGGATGGTTTGTTGGCTTGGCGGGTGTTGGGTGACTTCCACAGCCGAACGGCACCTTGGCTCAGGGTGAGCGCTGGAAGTGCTTCGGCGTTGGTGCTTCGCAGCGGCTCGCCTTGCACGTTCCGCGTTGGCGCCGAGGTGGGGTCCGGCTGCTCGAAATGCCTGGTGTCGTCACGCAGAGCATTCCAGTACTGCAGAAACTGCGCTGCCAGACCGGGGTGCTGCGCCACATAGCCGTTGTTGCTCTGGGCGCACAGGCCGTTCTCGGTCCAGTTCGTGCTGCCTGACAGAACCGCTTGTGGCTGTCCCTGAGGACCCACGTAGACGGCGAACTTGTTGTGCCCGATGTGGCCACTGTTGTTGAACATCCGGTCGTGCATCTCGGCCAAACCTGCGCTGTGCAGGGCTTTGCGAGCCGGATCATTCTCCGTGTCCCACTGGTCGGATTTCTTGTCGAGACTGGTGTTCGACAGGATCAAATGCACCTGGGGCGCATGGTTCACGATGAGCTGCCGCAGCAGGGGGTCGGTCAGTTCGTAGAGCGCGAGATACAACTCGCCACCGCCTTGGAGGCGATCAAACATGCTCTTCATCATTGCCGGAAGATCGCCAGCGAGGTAGCTGCGGATCGGGCTGTCCAACTTGACGATCTCGGCCTTCAGGTCGTCCTTGGTCGGCACATGACCCAGGGTCTTTTCCATCGCGTGGGTCAGCCACTGCGTGGAGAGGATGCCGCTGTTGAATGCTGCCTGAACCTCGCCGAAGTCGCCCGTGACCTTGACGTTGGCGGTTTCGATGCCCTGGTCGAGGTAGCCCAGCGGCAGCGGCGTGCCGGTGTACTGTGCCTCGGCGGGAGCCGGTATGGGCTGAAGATCGTCGCGCATCCGGGCCACAGGTCGGATGCGGTATTTCACAACCGGGTCTGCGGGGCGCAAGCTCGCCTCGTCCCGGCGCTGACGCACCGTGAGGTCGCGCCAGGTGAATTTCTGCACCGGCCATACCGACGTGGTTTCCGGCAACCAGTCGGGGTTGGACTGGCCTTCGAAGGCGACCCACGCGGCCAACGCGCGCTCGGTTCCGTCCGCGTAGATACGTGTGATCTCGAACCCGAGGCAATCAGGAATGGGCTGATCGACGGTCCACGCCACGTAGGCGACGGCGTTGTTGGCGTAAGCCCTGGCAGAGCGAATCACGGACATGGGATCCTCCTGAACGATGTGTTTTGTCAACGAATGCCACCATCTCGGCTACTCGATCCATCCTGCAGGCGGTTCGTGATGGCTTCGTGACACGCGCGTCTGAGTCGTCGCTTTCATGTGCATGCTGCACCAAGGAGATGTCCGGAAATGGCGTGCCAGCCGTCAACCGCGTTGCTAAGCTCGCGACAACCTCAAGGAGCGACGATGCACACCGCAAGCACAAAGAAGACCTTCGGGACTGTCAGTCCCGATACACGACGACAGATGACTGGCCTCGAATTCGTAAGAGGGCTGGTAAGCGGCGAGTTGCCTTTGAATCGAATGGCAGAGACCCTCGGCTACGACATCGTTGAGGCTGAAGAAGGGCGCGTGGTTATTACTGCGGCGCCCCGAGAGAGTCACTTCAACCCATGGGGCACAGTGCATGGTGGCCTCTCGGCTACGTTGCTTGATAGCTGTATGGGACTCGCCGTCCAATCGACAGTGGGCAAGGGTGTGGGTTCAACGACACTCGAATTCAAGATTTCGTTCGTTCATCCCATCACGATCGAAACCGGCTTGATCCGCGCAGAGGGGAAGGTCCTGAACTGTGGCCGCCGTGTCGGCACCGCAGAAGGGTGGATAAGTGATGCCAAAAACCGCCTTCTCGTGCATGGGACAACGACTTGCCTGATCTTTTAGATGCCTCCACAGTGAGGCCACGCCCGTTTCCGCCACGGCCTCTGCCAAGCAGCACGCAGACTACGACTTCTCGCGTTGCAGCCGGTACCTGCACCGACACGGCATCGCAAGCCGTATCGGCCGCAGGGGAATCGAGTGCAATGATCGCCCGGGCCGCACCCCATTGCCCAGCTTGCCGTCATGGCAGAACAAGACGTTGCTGGACTGGCAGCATTCCTTGTAGCACCTTGGAAAGGCTGAAGCCGACCTGTGGCCCGGGGCTCCTCTGGATGTTATGCGGGGCCTGCGAGGTCAGGCTCTGCGCCGGTTGGCCCCTTTTGGGGCTTACCGCGCATAGCCGCTGACGGACCCAAATAGGGCCCCGCTGCTCGAAGTCGCCTATGTCCAGCCATTTCAGCGACGGCCTGTCGGGCCGCACGATCCTTGTCGGGGAGCAGCGGACCACCGCCCCGTACAGGCGGCGCCTCGCCGTCCGCCTCATCCCCGAAACGCCTGATCAGAGCTTCATGGCGCAGGCCGTGGGCCGTGATCCCGCGTTCGCTGGCGGTGATGCCGAACTTCTCCATCACGTAGTCGAAGCGCCGAAGGTTGCGCCTCAGGTCGCGGCCAGGGTCGCCCAGGTGTCCATCCTCGCTGTCCACGACCGCGCGTGCGAAGTCGAGCGCGGCCATCCCCGCCGCACTGTCGACCGCTACGAAGCGCAGTCGTCCCCCCTTGCTTCCCTCCTTGATCCGCAGGTACTGGTCGGCCTGATGCTGTTGCGGTGAGAGCCCCGTGGCTTCGAAGGGAACGACGCAGCGGTGGGGGCGGAACATGACCGATTCCTTGCGCCGCAATCCGAAGGCCTGCATGAGCCGCAAGGACGCGCCGATATAGCGGTCATAGGCGCAGACCTCGGCGATCAGCGCATCGATGTTCACGCCCTGGGCCGACCAGCTTTTGTCGCGCTGTGCGTATTCATGGCGCTGGTACTCCTCGGGCCGCAAGCCGTAGTCGGCAGGCTTGCGGATGAAGCCGTGCTTGCCGGTCCACATTGACAGGCCTCGCAGGAAGCTGAGGTAGGTCTGGATGGTGGCGGGCGCGAGCTTTTGCGCCTGCCACACCTTGACCATGGCGCGGATATGCCGCTCACCCAGGTTTCTCGGGTCGGGCAAGGTCTTGAAGCCGGCCTTCACTTTGAGATCCCGGAAGAAGCGCCGCAGGAAGTCGGCGCGCTCTTGCCGAGTTTTGTGCGAGACGCTCTTGTTGAGCGAGGTGTGCTGGCTGTTGAAACATTCGAGCAGGACTTCCAGCACCTTCAGCGGGTCGGCCTTGCCGGGTTTGAAGCGGGCAAGGATTACAGAAGGCGGGAGGTTCGCCCGGTCCTGGCGTCGGGACGGTTGCAAAGCGGCGGCGCGTCCCAGGCCCGCAAAGCCCTGCACACGGCGGCGGGTTGGCGGGCGGATAGGAGAGAAGTCGTTGGCGGTGGACATGGCCATTCCTTTCAATGAACGCCGTACAGCCGTCCCGGCGGCGCACAGCACAAACAGGTGGAATCCGTGGAATGAAGGGCGAGAGGGATTCCGGCGTCTCGCCCGTCCGTGGTCGACGTGCTCCGGCAGGGCGCGCGACCACGAGCACGCCACACCTACCCAAGGGTTTGCCGGTGACGCCCACTTGGGCGCAGGCACCGGCTCGGTCCGTCTTAAAAATGAACACGGTGATCCATCCGATCACGCATTTCTGCGCTCTCGGGGTTGGGGATGCCGCCAGCCTCAAAGGGCATGGCTCGACATCAGCACGCAGGTCAAGCCTCGTGGAGTCGATGGATCAGTTCGGCGAGTTCGTAGCGTCATCCACCTGCATGGGTCCGCCCCTGACCGAAAGTCCAGGGCGGTGCCAGGTTCACGAGCGGGGACACACGGGGAGCCCAGAGAGGGCAAGCACAGCCGTGTGCGGCGCGAAGTGCGCGTGCTCGAAGGATGACGGGGACGGTGGTTCGGCATCGGGTGCCAAGCCAACCAGTAGCTCGAAGCTCCGGCGCGTCCTCGGGGAACGCCCAGCGAATAACCGCTGGCAAGCCGGAAGTCGGCACTACGAGATGAAACGCTTCGGGGCAGGGCCTTGAAGGCCGCGCTCAGTCCGACTCAACAGGTCGGGGCTTGAAGGGCGGGTAACGTCCGCAACGCCTTTTGCTCCGCCATGGAGCTGGCCAGGAGGCCACGGGAGTCCACAGTTAACTCCTCTGCGCCGATGGCGTCAATGCTCGCCACCGCTTTTCCACTCAGTTTCCCGCCGTTGCGGGTGGCCCTTGAAATCGGGGTTTGAGGGGCGCTTATTTTTCGAACGATGGTGAAAGCGAAGCGCCGCGAGGGGTTGACCCGCATCGTTTTGGCCTCTGGTTCCGACCGTCGAGGTCTCGAACGCGATAGCGCGGGTCGGCGCGGTGTGTCGCTCGAAATATGCCCTTGACAGGCTGAGGTCGGGTGCGACCGTAAGTCGACACGGAGCCGCTCCAGCGCACCTGCCGGAACCTGTCGACCTACAGCAGGACTGCATCGCACTGCATTGGCAGATCGGGTCGAACTGAGGTCGAAAGGCTGGCCAGAAAGTTGGGATTCCGTGTGGATGTCCGGCCTCGACACATCGAAGCTGGGGCTTTCAACGACGAATTGGAGAACCCTTATGGACCTGACGGTCAGAGCGGTGGATGTCGGCTTCGGCAACACCAAGTACATCAGCAGCGTCGTTGGCGGCGAAATCCGCTGCGCGAGCTTCCCGTCCCTCGCGTACCCCAGCATGCGCGATCCATCGGTCCATCCGGGCTATGAGCGCCGCAAGACGGTCGTGATTCCGCTCAACGGCTTGTTCTACGAGGTTGGCCCCGAGGTCGAGCTCGCGGCCGACACCTTCCGCGCGACGCAGATGCACGACCGCTACATCGAGACGCCGGAGTACATGGCGCTGCTGCGCGGCGCACTGGCCATGATGAAGGTGAGCGCGATCGACTTGCTGGTCGTGGGCCTTCCCGTGGCGATGCTGTCGAGCAAGAAGGCCTCGCTCGAGAAGGCGATGACCGGAGCGCACGACGTCGGCGGCGGGAAGAGCGTCACGGTCCGCAAGGCCCTGGCCGTGGCCCAACCGCAGGGCGCGCTGGTCGATTTCGCGGTTCAGCACAACAAGACCACCACCATCGAGCGCGAGCAGAGCCTGATCATCGACCCGGGTTCGCGCACCTTCGACTGGCTGGTGGCGCGCGGCATGCGCCTGGTGCAAAACAAGAGCCATTCGGTCAACCGTGGCGTGTCGGACATGCTGCAGGCCATGGCGGCAGAGATCAGTGCCGACATCGGTACGCCCTACACCGACATCGACGCCATCGACTGGGCGCTGCGAACCGGCAAGAACCCGGTCATCTACCAGAAGCCCTACGACATCTCGCGGGCGATGCCGATGGCGCATTCGATCGCCCAGCAGGCGGTCGCCTCGATGATGCGCTGGATCGAGGCGTCCTACAGCTTCCAGAACATCATCCTTGTGGGCGGCGGCGCCTACCTGTTCAAGAGGGCCGTGAAGGAGGCATTTCCAAAGCACCGGATCCTGGAGGTCAAGGATCCGCTGCACGCCAATGTCCGGGGCTTCCAGATCGCCGGCATGAACCACGTGCAGAAGCTCTTCGGCACGGGCCTGGGAGCGCAATCATGAGCGTCGTCCGTCAAACTCCGCTGGAGACCATCCGGCTGCTGTTCGAGCTGGACCGGGACGACAACCCCCAGCTATACGACGATCTGGTCCGGTTCCGGAAGGGTACGAAGCGGATCAACCGCCTCCGCTTCCTGGCCCACGAGGGGCTGATGGCCCACCTGCGGGTGGTTTCGCCCGCAGGGCCAGCAATGCTGCCGACAGGACCTGTCGCACTACCAAATGGCGAGGACGTGGCCGCCGTACCGGTGGCAGGGGACATCTTTGGTGTGCCGGTGACCGACAGGTAGCCCCCATGCGGCGGCTGTCGCACTGCGTGCCCTTGACGGCGAAAGTTCGTGCGGTATGCCGTTTTGAATCGTTGGAGAGAATATGCTTATTGACAACAGAGTACAGGTCGTCCACGGCTGCGTGGTCGCTGTCGCGCTGGAGCCGGTTCGCGGTGGCGCCGATCGCTGGGCGCGCTTCGAGCTGATCGTGCAAGGGGAGGGCAAGCCTCGTGCGCTGAAGTTCTCGGCGCCATCGGTCGCCGTGGCTGTGGGCGACGTCGTCAGCGCCGCACTGCTACGAGCCAGTCGTCTCTCAAGGGTGCTGGCTTTCCACAATCACACGACCCAAGAGGGCGTCGATTTGGTTGGCCGCAGCCGACGGTTGCGGCCGGATGGCTGGGATGCATTGATCGCCTCCGCCTGCGTAGCCGGCGCTGGTGGGGCTTTGGGATGGCATGGACTCTTGCTCCTGGTGCCTCTGGGCTGTGCCTATTGGCTGCTCACTTATGGACTCCCGACGGCCATCCGATCGCGGCTGAGCGGGCGCATCGCCTTTCTGATCAATCAGTCGTATATGCGGCACCCGCACGTTCGGCAAACAGCAGGCGCGCCAGGAGAGCGCAAGGGAGGTCAGCCATGAAACCGCGGCGGACTAGCGTACGGCGGGCGCCGACCGTCAGTGCCTCGGAGTTGGCGCAGATGGGGGTGTGCGAGCGGCTGGTGGTGTTCGAACATCGCTTGGGAAAGCGCAAGACGGTGGAACAGCAGTCTGCAAGTGAACGGGGAATCGCCGCTCACGCTCAGTTTTACCAGGAAGGGCTTGCAGACGCAGCCCGCAAGGGACGCTGCTACATCGCCACAGCCGTCTATGGGGAGGGCTGGCAAACCACGGCCCTGCGCTTTGTCCGTGACTGTTACTTGAGACCGCATTCTGCGGGACGCTGGATGATTGCCGCCTACTACCGCAGCAGTCCCGGTATTTGTCGGGTTTTGGAGCGTCATCCGTGGTGGTTGATTGGGGCGAGGTGGCTGCTCTACCCAGCCGCGTGGGCTGCGCACTGCCTCTATCAGCGAACAAGGAGGTCGCAATGAGCATAGTGACGGCCGTGACCGTTGTGTCTGTCCTGGTCGTTTGCGCCTGGTGCTTCCTTCGTTGGTTGATTCGGCAACGCTGGAGGCGCAATTTGCCGAGGGAGTTGCGCAACGCTCAACTGGTCTATGCGGAGAGGCTTTTCAGAGCGGTGGGGCAGGTCACGCTGACGGCCAGACTTGATCGCGCCTACCGGCTCCAGGACGGTTCGATAACGCTTCTGGAACTCAAGACCAGAGCCGTCCACCGCTGGTACCCGTCGGACGTGATAGAACTGTCGGCGCAGGCTTACGCTATTGCTGTAGAGACAGGTGAGAGGGTCAACCGCAACGCGTTCGTTGAAGTCCAGGGCCTAGACGGCCGGACGACCTTCCATCGGGTCGAGTTGTTGTCTATCGATGAAGTGGAGGCGCTGATCCTTCGGCGAAAGGCCCTGCTCGCTGGAGAGGCGCGCGCCCAGTACGCGTGCTCCATTCGTCTATGTCAGACGTGCGCATATTTTGACCAATGTGGTGGGAGGCCCCAATCAGGTTGGTATCCGAGGCGCGGGCCCAGAGTTGGGGCTCGCTCATGAGGGGCTTGCCCTTTCGATCATGCCACCCGTCTGAATGGGACAACGGTCCACTTGACGCCCGTCTCGCAGGCCAGCCAAGCCTCTATGTCCAGTCAAGCCAGGGGGGGGACGGTATCACTGACGGTATCGGCAGAATGCCCCGAAAACATGCTGTTATGCCTTAGTGGCTGCTTCCAGTGCTGCAGTAAATTGCTCACGATGAAGCCGTAGGTAGATGAGATGGCTATGTGTGATCCATCGCAGTCGCGATGGTTGACTAAGTCCAAGCATCGTCAGATCCCTCGCTGAGATCGTGGGTGCAATGAGCAGTTGGCCGGTGTCGTCAAAGCTGATCAGAAAACGGTCGAACAAAGCGTCCAGGTGGGCGCAGAGCAGGAAGCCATTGAATACGTCAAGCCGTTCTTCGTCGTTTGCGCAGTCGGTCCATGCTTTGGCGTGGCTTGCCCGCAAGATTTCCGTGACCGAAATTCCCGTGACGGCGCACGCATTGCCCCAGTAGTTCAGCATCGCTTGGCGATAGGCCTGCTGGCCGACACGTTGTCGAATCAGGCGTTCGATCTCGGTGTTTCGAATGCCATTGGTGGGCAATTCTTCTAGAGCAGCACGGACCTGAGCCTCAAAGTCGTGAGCAGGTTGATTCGGCAATGCACGGGCCAACGCTGCCGCGCGGCGCAGCATTTGGGCCAACTCGGATTCACCATGAGCCCAGAATATTGGGTCACTGATACGAGCGTCGGGGAAAGCGCGGGACAGCTCAACCGGCAAGGTGGGCGGCACGTCGAACAATTCCACCTGATACTCGTCACTCAGTGGGCTTAGGACGCGCACGCGCGCCGTATGGCGGGCCGAGGCCAGGATGACGGCACCAACGTCAGCAGACAGTACATTCTCGAAGCCATGATCGTGGCCGATTTTCTCAATCAGGGCTTGCTGCAAGGTGTTCATGGCTCAGCCGCTTATCAGGCAATTTGCGCTTGTCGCTCGCCAGCGAATCGGCGCCCGAAGAGCAAGCCGTCGTCGGAACTGGGATCGAGCGTCAAGCACACGAGATCTCCCTGTAGCGTGGGGGGCGGTGGCGTGGTCGTGGTGACGATGTACTGAAACGGCTTCTCATGGTCCGCATATTGCCCCTTCTGCAGGGCGTCAATCAGCAATAGGAAGTTCTCGTACAACCCCGTGCTCATGTCGGCCTCCCTGGGGCAGTCGTGGATAACAAGGCCGGGCAGTGCGCTTTCCGATCTAGGGCTGTCCAACATGCAAGCGACATCGCCAAGCAGTACTTCCAGCACGCGATAGGCTTCGCCGCCGCGCAGGGACAAGCGAAAAGGCCGGTTCTCGTCGCGAGGGTCGAAGGAGCCAAACGCCCCGTCGGGGAGCAACTGGCGTGTCAGACCGTCCGTAATATGGGCCAGTGCCTTTTCCCGTTCGGATCGGTCTTGTTGCAGCACGGCCAACCGGGTGCGCGCACTGTTCAACTCCTGTTCGATTTGAGCGCTTCTCTCCAGCGATGCATCGATTGCGATCTGCGCCTCGGTGGAGCCGGCAGACCGCTCCCAGCGTTCAAGCTCTTCCAGCAGTCCTGGCCATTTGTTCGCTTCCGTCTCCGCTGTCCGCTTGGCAAACCCGATCCTCTTTCGCGTAGCGTCCAACGACTTCTCGTTCTCCGCCAACGCCGCGATCTTCTTGTCCAAGTCGTTGACACGTGCAAGCGCTGCGCTGGCTCGTCCCGCGGACTCCGCCATAGCCTGTTCGAGGCTCTTTCTGTCACGCGCATCCCGTAGATTGGAGAACTGCAGCCTGTTCATTTCCTCCTGGATGTGTCGGCACTGTGAAAAGGGGAGATTCCCTTCTTCGCAATGCCCCGCCAATTGCGTGAGTTTCGCGAGCTGGCTGCCGATGGATCGAAAGGCCGCCTCGTCTTTTCGCCTGCCCGCATCGGCAAGGTCGTATTGGCCCTGCGCTCTGGCGCGTTCTTCCTTGACCAGCTTCAAGGTGGCACGCAGGTCGGCCACTGCCTGCACAGCTTCGTCGTGTCGAGATTCCCACTGTTCCAGAACTGCTGCTGATTTCTCGGTGGCTGACTTGATGCGTTGCTCTACCGAGTCACCAAAGAGGTCATTCGCACGGATGGGCAGGTCGCTCGGCAAATTTCCAGGTGCTCGCAGGCTCGATTCAATGCGACGCTTGATGAGAACGGGTTCTTGAAGAAGTTCTGCCGTCTTCTGTTTCGCCTGTTCCAGATCCTGTTCCAGGGTGGCGATCCGGCCCATGAGCTGAGATTCCGCATGGTCTAGCAGTCCGAGCACCGACCGCATGACGATGGGTGGATCTTGCCGGCCGCGCTGCAGGCCGGTGCCTTCGCCCTCACGCCAGGAGAAGAATGACTTGAAGCGCGACCCCTGATCCCGGCTGATCCAGGCCAGCACATGCTTCCATTCAATAGCCTGTCCCGTTTCCGGGATGTTGGGCGGCGAGACGGGGCTCATCATGTCGCTCGCGAGCTTCTTCAAGAAGGCTCGGTCGCTGCTTTCCGTGATACGGGTCCAAATATCCGCGGTGTCATCGCCAGCACACGCCACGCCTTCCTTGTGTGCATTGAAATAGCGGCACAGCGTGAAGGGCTGGCCGTCCACATGCAAGACGGCGATCACACCGCCCTGGGCAAACTCGCCAAAAAGTTCATCGCGCAGTTCTGTCACCGCTTTGGAGGGTTCGCCCAGGCAGAAGCGCAGTAGCAGACACAGAGAAGTCTTGCCGACGCCGTGACCGGCAGCGCGTGTGCCATGTGCGCGGCCAACCGCAGGTTCCTTGGCCCACACCAGATTCAGCCCGCGATGGAAAGGGACGGTGCGAACGACGTGCGCTTCGTCAGGCTCGCTGAAGATTACCAAGCGTTCGAACCACAGGCGCGGATGGCGTCTGTCGGTGGGCAAGTGCTGGGTCAGTTCTTCCATCGTGCTGCTCCTGTCGTCAGGCTCGTTTCACCGATGCGTCCGTGGATGGCGCGTCACTGGCGGAGGCGTTGACCGAGGCCTGCTCTACGGCCTGGGTCAATACCGCTGCGACGCGGACCGTTTCATCGTTCACCAGCACATGTGTGGGCATGACCGCGCCGGGTACGGCGACTAGCTGGTCCGCCTGCGATTCCAACCGGATCGCACCCATGGATTCCAGGTGGCGAAGCCAAGCATGAATGCGGTTGCCCGCGAGTCGGGAGTCGTCAAAGATGGAAGGGTGACGTTGCTGGAATCCAGTGACGACGTCGACGCCCTGCGCATCCGCGAAGGCGGCGAGTAATGGGGGATGACTGGCCAGCGCCAGCGCATCCGTCAAATTGCGGCGCGGCAAACGACCCCTTTGCTGAACCAGCGTGAGCAGCAGACCTAGCAGCCGGGCATCGACTTCGTCTCTGACGATGCCGTGGGCGGAATAAGAGGGCTGTGCCTGTTGCCCCGGTGGCGGGTTCAGAAGGCTGACATAGGGCTCGCCCTGGGCGTCGGCGAGTGTCATGCGATCAAACTCGCGAAGCACGAGGTTCCCCGTGCGGTACTCGCCGAACTCCTTTAACTCCTTGTTCTTGAGCACACGGAAGGTCTCGGAGGGGTAGTCCGCGCCCATCACGTCGGCGGGGTCGAGGATGTAGCGCAACTCGTCACGAGTCAGGCTGTAGAGCTTGGCGTAGCATGCGTCGAGTTCGGCGCGCAGCACAGCGCGACGCTCAGGGTCGAAGGTGAAAGGCGGGCCGTCGTAGCCGAGATCTTGCGCCCAGGGCGCGAGGTCGATCGCGGTGTAGGTCAGTTCGAGCACACGCGGGATGATGGAACTGAGGTCGGAGTCGGTATAGCGGCTGGGAGGCAATATTGGGAGTTGCTTCAAGTATGAATAGGTCAAGTGGGTACCTCCCACTTTGACTCGCGCACAAAAGTCCAGAACCAGCGAATTCAGGTTACCGAGCAGTGCTGCCATCGGCTGCGGTTGTT
>NZ_JARJLM010000069.1 GCF_029335485.1 Cupriavidus basilensis | reverse complement strand
GCGGCTCTGCGCGTCGACCTCCGGCGGGTCCTGCTCGGCGGCGCCGATGCGCCGGTAGGGGTCCTGGAACAGGCCCAGGTCGTACTTGGCGCCCAGCACCTCGCGCACCGCGCCATCGATGTCGCGCACGGACACTTCGCCCGATTTCACGAGCCCCGGCAGGTGCGCCAGGTACGCCGAGTCATGCATGCTCATGTCGACGCCGGCCTGGATGGCGAGCCTGGCGGCTTCGCGCCCGTCCTTCGCCACGCCATGCAGCGTCAGCTCGTCAATGGCCCCGTGGTCGCTGACCGTGATGCCCTTGAAGCCCCACTCCTTGCGCAGCAGGTCCCGCAGCAGCCATGTGTTGGACGTGGCCGGTACGCCGTTGATCGAGTTCAGCGCGATCATGACCCCGCCGGCGCCGGCATCGATGCCGGCCCGGTACGGTGGCAGGTAATCCTGGAACATGCGGATCGGGCTCATGTCGACCGTGTTGTAGTCGCGCCCGCCTTCCACCGCCCCGTATAGCGCGAAGTGCTTGACAACGGCCATCACGCTGTCGGCGTTGGCCAGGGAGGTTCCCTGGAAGCCCCTGACGCTGGCCTGGGCGCACAGCGAGACAAGATAAGGATCCTCGCCGAAGCCTTCGGAGGTGCGCCCCCAGCGCGGATCGCGCGCGATGTCGACCATCGGCGCGAAGGTCACGTCGAGGCCGTCCGCGCTGGCTTCGATGGCTGCGACGCGTGCGCTCTGCGCCACGGTTTCCATGTCCCAGCTCGATGCCAGGCCCAGGCTGATCGGGAATACGGTACGGTGCCCGTGCACCACGTCGTACGCGAAGAAGATGGGAATCTTCAGGCGGCTGTGCTTCACCGCAGCGTCCTGCATCGGCCGGTTGTCCTTGCGCGTCACCGAATTGAAGGTGCCGCCTACCCGGCCCGCCGCGATCTCCTTGAGCAGTTGGGGCTGGGGCATGTCCTCGCCGATGCTGATGAGGCGCAACTGGCCGATCTTTTCGTCCAGCGTCATCCGCCCCATGAGGTCGGCGATAAAGGCATTCTTGTCGCCGGCGGAAGCCGATACCGGGTCGGCAATCACTGGAGAGCAAAGCAGGCTGGCCGACAGGGCCAGCAAAGAGAGCATTCTCAATTGATAGTTATCCAAGTGGCTCGACAGGGCGGCCCGCCCCGCGATGGGGCGCGCTTCCTGCCACACGGGCTGACGCCGCGCGCCCTGAACCGGCGCGCGAAACGAAATGCGTTATCTTTTCGCACTGCGCCAGCAGTTTACCGCCATTACACTAATGCCTTGCGCCGCGCGTGCCGTGGCAGCATCTTTCACCTGCTTTTTCTGGAGAGATTCGTGGCTCTTGCCTCTATCGCCGCATCGTTACGCATCAGGATGCAAACCGTCTTGCCTGCACTGATTGCCGCCTGGACACTGATGTACGGCACCCAGGCCGGGGCGTTCTCCCTGGACGATGTGACAGCCCGCGCCAGGACCCTGGCCGATACGCCCTACGCCGCGCCGGCCAACAACCTGCCGCCGGTGTTCAGCCAGATGCAGTTTGCCGACTACATCAAGATCCAGCCCCGCCGCGACGCCCTGGAGTGGAAGGACCAGGGCACGCCGTTCCGCCTGGGCTTCTACCACCAGGGCATGCAGTTCAGCAGCCCGGTGCGCATCAACGAGATCGTCGGCAACGCGGTCCATGAGATCCAGTACGACCCGGCCCGGTTCGACTTCGGCGGCCTGAAGTTCGACAAGTCCGCGACCGGCAAGCTTGGCTATGCCGGCTTTCGCGTGCTTTATCCGATCAACCGCGCCGGCAAGCTCGACGAGATCATGAGCGTGCTGGGCGCCAGCTATTTCCGGGTCGTCGGCAAGAACCAGGTCTATGGCCTGTCCAGCCGCGGCCTGGCCATCGATACCGGGCTGCCCGTCGCCGAGGAGTTCCCGGCCTTCCGCGAGTTCTGGATCGCACGGCCCGCGGCGCAGGACAATCATCTGGTGTTCTACGCCTTGCTGGACTCGCAACGCGCCACCGGCGCTTACCGCTTCGACCTCTATCCCGGCGAGGACACCATCCTCAAGGTGCAGGCACGCATCTTCCTGCGCGGGGCCGTTACCAAGCTCGGCGTGGCGCCATTGACCAGCATGTTCCTGTTCGGGCCGAACCAGCAGCGCGATCCGTACAACTTCCGTCCGGCCCTGCATGACTCCAACGGCCTGGCCATCCACACCGGAAACGGCGAATGGCTGTGGCGGCCGCTGAACAACCCGCGCCACCTCGCCATCAGCACCTTCCAGGTCACGAATCCACGGGGCTTCGGGCTGCTCCAGCGCGGGCGCGAGTTCTCCGCCTTCGAGGATCTGAAGGACCGCTACGACCTGCGCCCGAGCGCCTGGATCGAGCCGCAGGGAGACTGGGGGAAGGGCAAGGTCGAGCTGGTGGAAATCCCCTCGCCGGACGAGACCAACGACAATATGGCCGCCTTCTGGACGCCGGACCAATTGCCGCCCAAGGGCCAGCCACTGCAGGCCGACTATACGATGCACTGGACCATGAACGAGCGCGCGCTGCTCGACAAGGATCTGGCCTGGGTCAAGCAGACGCTGCGCTCGGCAGGGGAAATCACGCAGGCCAACCTGATCCGCCGTCTCGATGGCAGCACGGGCCTGATCGTCGATTTCGAGGGTCCCGTGCTCGCCAGCCTTCCCGCCGGCACGCAGGTCGGCGCACAGGTCAGCGCGAGCGACAACGCCGAGATCCTCGACAACGTGCTGGAGCCCAACCCGGTCACCAAAGGCTGGCGGCTGAATCTGCGGATCAAGGTCAAGGATCCGCGCAAAGTGGTGGAAATGCGTGCGGCGCTGGTGTCCGGCAACAAGACGCTGAGCGAGACGTGGAGCTACCAGTTGCCGCCAGATTCGGTGGGAGGGCAGTAAGCGGGAAGAGGGCTGGGCGGCGTGAGGCATCTGCGATGTGCTGCAGGTGCCCGCGCCCTCCGGCGACCGGTCCGGCGATGCGCCGGGCCTGGCAGACCTCCGCTTTGGGCCAGGAGCGGAGGTGCTCGATGGCCTGGCCTGGCCCGTTACCCGCGCATGTAGCAGGCCAGCCCCAGCCGCGGCCGGGCAGTCCGCGCCCGGGACGGGCCGCTCCTGCGCCATGGCTGGTCCTGATCGTTTTGATCGAAAGGTCCTTGTCTTCAGGCCGCCATTGAAAACACACACTGCATTGAGGCCCATTCGCACTATTCTCGATTTATCCACAACGACTCGACGCAGGAGGAGTGCCATGTGCGCCAATGGATTCTTGCGGTCATCCCTGTCGCTGCTTTTGATGGGCGGGGCGCTCTCCCTCGTTGCCTGTGGCGGCGGGGACGAATTCTTCGGCTTCAGCAGCGGTGGCTCAGGCACCTTGAACGTCTCTATGACCGACGCGCCTTCCTGTGGCTTCGACCATGTGTTCGTCACCGTCAGCGGGGTGCGGGTCCATACCGATCCCAATGCCGATGTGAACGGATCCGGCTGGGTCGATGTCACAGTCAGCCCGCCGCTGCGGATCGACCTGCTGTCGCTCACGAACGGGGCGCTCGCCACGCTTGGCCAGACGTCGCTGGCGGCCGGCACTTACCAGCAGATCCGTCTCGTGCTCGCGCTGAACGGCGCCGGGGCGCTCGCCAATTCCGTAGTGCCCACCGGCGGAACCGAGCAGGCTCTCGATACGCCGAGCGCGGCGCAGGCCGGCATCAAGATCATCCGCTCCTTCACGGTGGCGCGCGGCACGCTCACCGGCCTGGTGCTGGACTTCGACGCCTGCCGGTCCATCGTTGCGCTCGGCAACGGTAGTTTCAGCCTGAATCCCGTGGTGTCTGCCCTGCCGACTGCGGTGAGCGGCGCCGTCACTGGCGCGCTGGCCAACGCGCCAGGTGCCCGGGTCTACGCGCAGCGCAATGGCGTGGTGGTCAAGACGACCGTGGCTGACGCCAACGGCAACTTCACCCTGTCACCCGTCGAGCAAAGCAGCGCTGCCGGCAATGTGGACGTGGTGATCGTGCCGACCTCGGCGGCTGGCCGTGGCAGCGGCATCGTGCGAGGCGTGCCGGTGGTGGCTGGCGGCAGTACCGCCATTGCGACGGCATTTGCTGCGATCACCCTGCCGGCCTCGGCGTTCCGCACCGTTTCCGGGACGGTGACACCGGCCAGCGCGCAGGCAATCGTCCGCGCGCTGCAACTGACGGGCGGCGGCAGCTTCGAGATTGCCGCGACGGCTGCGGCTTCCGATTCAGGTGCCTACCGCCTGTTCCGGACACAGCCGGCCTTGCCGGCGGCCGCGCCGGTGGTGGGCACTTACCAGACCGTGCTGCCGATTCCACTGATGGCGGACACCGGTGCCGCGGGTGCATATAGTATCCAGGCCAGCAGCGCTGCCGGCGCGGTCATTACGCAGCAGGTCAATGTGGCTGGAGCGGATGCCACCCAGAATTTCGCATTCTGACTCGCGGACGCCGGCATTGCCGGTGTCCGCATTCAACGCGTGCGGGACGAGGGCCTGAGCGGACCCGGCTCCGCTCACAACGCGTACAACATGCCAAGTACGAGCAGGCACCCGGCAACCGTCAGGTAGTACCTGCCGCCGTGATGGGGGTCCCTGCCATGCGGAATTTGCGGTGATCGGGTGTGGGTCGGTTTCATCAAATGGTCTCCCGGGTCGCGGCTGGATGGTGTCCGCTCAGGACCCAAGCGGATAGACAACCAGCAGGGGGCTGGCATGACTGCCGCGCTGATATGGTGGCGTGCCTGCCGAAGCACCGGGCACGCATGGCGCTGCCTTGATCAGCGTTACCGGTACACGGGTCCGGCGCATCAGCCTGGCGGGCAGGCCGCCGCCGAAGCAGGCGTTGAAGCGCGACCAGAACGTGGTGCCCAGCAGGATGCCATCGCACTGGCTGGCTTCCGCCACGTGCGCGATGGTCTTTGCCGTTGGCCCAACGCAGATCTCGGGCACATAGTTCACGCCCGAATCGTCGAGGATCGCGCACGCCCGGGACAGGGCGCGAGTGCCCTCCGCGCGCTCGATCGTCCGCAACGCGGACAGCGAATGGAACGCGCTCGCGCGGCCAAGTTCCACCGGCGCCTGGACATTGAGCAGGACCACTTCGGAGATGCTGCCCTCTCGGAACAGAAAAGCCGCATGCCGGACAGCCGACAGGGCGCTGTCGGAGCCATCGGCGAAGACGAGGAGCTTGACCATCGCTTATAGCCTGTAGAGATAAAGGGGATCCGGTTCCGGTAACGGACACATCACGCGGTTCCCATGTCAGCAGATTAAGAAATGGGCCGTGGAATTGGCGTAAAGAGGTATCGGCCGCGCATAAAGAGTCTGTCAATTCCGCTTCGCGCGTGGGCGGATGGCGCACTTCCCCATTGCCGGTGCCGCGCGGCTGATCCCGTCTGGCACCCGCTTGATCCACGTCAACGGCGGCGCCCCGGTGTTTTCTACACTGATGGCATGGCTTGGCAGGCGCGCGGCCGTGCGTTCCATGCGTTCCGGTTTCGATGGCAATGGCCGGCATGCGAGCGAAAACAGCACCTTGAAGTTGCCCGCCTGGCTCGCGTTGCGCGCTGACTGGCGCTTGCCCAACCCTACTGGCCCGAGACGACCATGAAACTGTCCTTCTTCCCCGGTGCGCGGACGCAGATCCTGCTTGTTGCCGCGGGCATGGCGCTCACCATGACGCCCGCGCGCGCCGAGGATAGTGCCAGGCTGGCGCAGCTATGCGCGAGCTGTCATGGGCCGCACGGCCACAGCGAATCACCGATGTATCCGCGGCTGGATGGGCAGACGCCCGAATACCTGCAGACGCAGCTAAGGGCGTTTCGCGAGCACGGCCGCGCGGAAACCGATGCGCGCACGCATATGTGGGGCGTCGCGTCCCGGCTTGACGACGCGGCGATCCAGGCGCTTGCGGCCT